>DAIQOU010000001.1:8202-32204 GCA_036787725.1 Bacteroidales bacterium | reverse complement strand
TCAGATAGCTATCCGAATAAATAGAGGGTGAAATCACATTGTGATACACCCTCTTATGCACATTTTACCCCTGACGGGGTAATGGATTACAATTCGTAACTCCGGTGGGAAAACTCCGGCGGGAAATAACCGCACTTTTGACATACCCTCGGGTATAATATCCCGATCACACCAACCCCGGAGGGCAATGTCATTGAGTTAAGCTCTGCCGGTGACGGCTTCCCTCATCTCCTTTACACGGGCGGTTCTCGGCAGCCGGAGGTCTCAGACCACCGGAACAAGGTGCTGTTTCTCCAACTGAAGCCTCCGCAGGAGGATAACTTGTTGTTTGTTAGCTCCCTGCGGAGCCCGGTAGAGAGGGGAAAGGACTTTCTTAACAAGTGCTTGAAGCCACTGCCTGCAAAGCCGGGCAGCCTCCGGCTACCGCAAGACAAGGTTGTCGCAAGTCGATAATTGAGCTTTTTCAGGATGGAAGACATGCCATGCTGCCGGAAGACAAGGTTGCAATAAGTCCCGACAGGGACGAAATCATGATTAACCGCATGTGCAGCGCAAGCGAAACTTGCGGGACAAAAAGCCCTACTTCCCCACCACTCCCGACGGTGAAGCCCTACTTTCTCCGGTTACGCCTTGCTTCACCGTCGGTTAAACATAATAGTCGTCCCTCGCGGGACTTGGGGAACGGAGCTTATCCTAATCGATATGAAACCGAATAGGCAGAAAGCAGCCGTAGGCTGCGGGTGAGGTAGAAATATCCT
Source organism: Bacteroidales bacterium (assembly GCA_036787725.1). GTDB lineage: Bacteria > Bacteroidota > Bacteroidia > Bacteroidales > Azobacteroidaceae > DAIQOU01. Next base: position 31,446 of record DAIQOU010000001.1, on the reverse strand, counting down.
GTTTTTTTGTACATTTATGCCGTATAACCGGAATTGTTTTGATAATTATTGAAAGCTTATAAAAATCATGCAACAACAAACAGATGGCCGTCGGGAAATTGCTTCCCGAAATACAGGTTGGGCACATGCCGTGGCCCGGTGGTTGACGAGGCGTAATATTAGCCCTAACCGTATATCGATAATGAGTGTTTTCTTTTCGGCTTTGGGAGGAGGTTTGTTGCTTTCTCCCGGGCTCTTCGGATATGTATCTTTATATATTATTTTTATTTTATATGCCGTTTGTATTCAATTACGGCTGTTATGTAATCTTTTTGATGGGATGGTAGCGGTTGAAGGCGGTAAAAAAAGTGCTAACGGAGATTTGTATAATGATATACCCGATCGTTTTGCAGATCTTTTATTGATTGTTCCGGCCGGATATGTGGCGGGAGGTTACGGAATCGAACTGGGTTGGTTGGCCGGCTCATTGGCAGTAATAACGGCTTACTTTCGTTGGATAGGTGCTTATAAAACCGGCAACCATTATTTCAACGGGCCTATGGCAAAGCAACATCGGATGGCATTGCTTACCGGTACGGCATTGGTCGGATTATTTTTCATCCGTTCGGGAACTTATCCTATGGTATTTTTGGTATCGTTGATTATAATGAATATCGGCCTTCTCATCACATTGGGTCGTCGTTTGTATTTAATGTCTCATGAGTCGGGGAAAGAACAATGAAAAAATACATTGACTGTTTGTTTCCGGAGTTAAACGATGAACTTCGTTTTATAATACTTCTGATTATCGGTTTGCTCGCTTTGATTTCAATAATCCTTTTCTTGGTCGGGAAAATTATTCCTAACGCCGCTCTCTCGGAATTGAAGTCGCGTACCAAATCCTGGTGGATTATGGCGGTCATTTTTATTGGAGCCATATTTATCAATTATGATATAGCTTACATCTGTTTGGCTTTTCTGTCCTTTGTTGCGTTTAGGGAATTATATTCGGTGTTGGGTTTTCGGGATTCGGATCGACGAGCCATCTTCTGGGCGCTTTTGGCCATTCCGGTTCAATATTATTTGGCGTATATAGCCTGGTATGGTGCATTTATAGTCTTTATTCCGGTAGGAATGTTTCTTTTGTTGCCTTTAAGAATGGTTCTGAAAGGAGAAACACGCGGAATAACCAAATCGATAGCTCTATTGCAGTGGATCCTTATGTTGTCTGTATTCGGAATCAGTCACCTGGCTTATTTGTTGTCGTTGCCGGATATTCCCGGTTTTGATGCCGGCGGGCGGGGATTACTGATGTTTTTGGTCTGCTTGACGGAATTGAACGATGTAATGCAATTTGTTTGGGGAAAATTGTTCGGAAAACATAAGATCGTACCTAAAGTAAGCCCCAACAAGACTTGGGAAGGTTTTGTCGGAGGAGTGGTAAGTACGATTGTTATCGGTTACTTTTTACGTTTTCTTACGCCGCTTTCCATACCGCAAGTATTGATTGTAAGCGGACTCATTGCCGTTAGCGGGTTTTCCGGAGATGTGGTGATCTCTGCCATCAAGCGGGATAAAGGAATTAAAGATATGGGAAATACCATTCCGGGCCACGGCGGGGTATTTGATCGAATCGACTCGCTGGCTTATACGGCGCCTGTATTCTTTCATTTTGTATATTATACCGTTTATTGATCCGGATTATGAAAAAGCGCTTTTTTCAATCTCTTTGCTTAAGGCTGATCTATACCGTCTTTTTGAGGTGGTTTCTGAAGATTGTTGTCGGAGTTCGTTTTGATGATTGTGCCTTTTTGAAACAAGAAAAACAATTTATACTGTTGGCCAACCACAACAGTCATCTGGATACCATCAGTTTGCTGGCATCCCTTCCCGGCAAAATAATATGGAAAGTCAAACCGGTAGCTGCCGAAGACTATTTTGGAAATACAAAATCAAAGGCTGCTTTCAGCAACTATTTCATAAATACTCTCCTGATCAAAAGAAAATCCACGAAAGAGGAGAGGGATCACCCGATAAAGAAAATGGTGGATGCGTTGGATGCCGGTTATTCTTTGTTATTGTTTCCCGAGGGTACTCGCGGTACGCCGGAACGACCCGGTGAAATGAAATCGGGAATCGGACGAATTTTGTCTTTACGTCCTCATATCCGCTATGTCCCGGTTTATTTGAACGGGATGGGACGTTCATTGCCTAAAGGCGAACTGTTGCTGCTGCCTTATAATTCATCCGTAAACTACGGAAAACCAACATTGGCCGGAGGTTCCGGGCCGGAGGAAATAATGCAACAAATCACAGCCGATTTTGAAGCAATGCGTTTAAAGTATCAATCGAAGGTTTCAACGGAAGAAGATTGATTGCCCAAACCGGCCTCAATCGACAGAAAAGCACTGTAAATTAAAGAAAATCCCAACGTAATATATTGTTTCTTTTTTTGTCCGGATCGTAAGTCCGGGGGAAAGGCTCCCCTCTATGCAGGTGAACACCTCCCCTCTATGCAGGTGAGCGTCTCCCCTCTATGCAGGGGAATGTCTCCCCTCTATGCAGGGGAGCCTCTCCCCTTTTTTAGGCACGTGGAATACTTGCAGACCGATAAACTTTTTATTTATTTTATTAACTTTGCCCGACTCCGGAAAGAAAACCGGATTTTACCCTTTTAGAGTATGAGATTATTATTCGCGGGATTCCTTTTCTTCTTATTACCTGTCTCCGGCTTATCCTTGAATATATCGGATTACAGATTTCATACCATGCCGGAAACATCCTATTACGGAGGTATTCATAGTATAACAAAAGACAGTGTCGGACGAATATGGTTTAGCGGATACGATGCCTTGTTTGTATATAACGGTAATTCATTTACACAAATGAATGAGTTGGTTACAACCTTTTTGCCCGGTTCGTACTGGTCATACGGACAAGTTATTACCGACAAATCAAAGCGATTGTATGTCGGCACAAATCGCGGATTATTAAGATTTAATTATCAAACGAAAGACTTTGAATTTATTCTGGAAGGAAATATAGCTACGATTACAGCCGGGGACGACGGAAGGGTGTGGTTGGTCCGAAATGGAAAGATCGAGTCGTTTCATCCGGATAGTTTACCTGCTGTGACTCCCTATCCCATAGCGTCGGATATAGCTATATCTGAATTGATATATGCCCGAGAGCATATTTATATTGCATCGACCGGAAAATTGTACCGGTTAAATAAACATATAGGAGAATATAACCTGTTTGCCGATTTAGGCAACGAAAATTTTATGGTGAAGGATGTGATAGAGTATAATGGGTCATTTTATATCCTTACACACATGGACGGTTTATTCAAGTGTGCTGCCGACGGACAGGTAACGGAACATTATGATCTGTACCGCGAATATGATAAATCGGCAAGCGCAAAGAAGTTGTACATAGATTCTTCCAATATCCTGTGGGTGGCCACTCAATCGGGCCTTTTTCTTTTAGATCCGTCTACGGGAGAAATAAGTCTTCTGCGATTCAATCTTCATGATACTTATTCGTTGCCAAACAATTCGGTATGGTCGGTTTATCCCGATCCGGACGGAGGAGTCTGGATAGGTACATACGGAGGGAAATTGGCTTATATGACATTCTTTGATAATAATATCAACTACTATAAAGCTACTCCGGGAGGATTGAGCCATCCTATTGTAAGCTGTTTTGAAGAAGATAAAGAGGGGAATTTATGGATCGGAACCGAAGGGGGAGGCGTAAATTATTGGGATAGGAAGACCGATAATTTCTCCTATTATACCCAAGAAAACAAAACGGGTATTACCTCGAATATGATAAAAAAACTGCGATATGACCGAAACAGGCAGGTCTTGCAAGTCTCTGCATTCAATGGGGGGATGAAGCGGTTTGATGCTAAACAACAACGTTTTACAGATCTGGAGATGTACTATCCCGGTACATCCCGGCAATTGAGTATTTATGATTTTGAACCGGAAGGGGATTCCGGAATCTGGATGACGGATCCCGATTCCCAATTGATGTATAAAGATAAGAAGAAGTCTGCTATAGAAGCGGTTTATTTTTTTGATTCGAAAGAAAATCCTGTTCGGATGCATATCGAAACCTTGTTCCGGGATAAAGGCGACCGTTTGTGGTTGGTTACTCACAACGGAGCCTATGTGGTTGATGCCGCTACAAGACGTATCATACAACATTATTATATAGAAGATGCACCCTATTCGGTAAATAATCTCTGTTCGTTTTGCATAGCATCGGAAGGGGATATTTGGTTTGGAACACGCAACGGCGGAGTTAACAGATTGGATAAGAACGGTAATTATGTGAATTTCGGGGAGAAAGAAGGCTTGTCGGGGAAAACTGTTTTCGGTATTTTGGAAGATGATTCCTCAAAAGATATATGGTTCAGTACGAATGCGGGTTTGTATTATTATGATTATAAAACCGGGAAGATAAGTAAGTCTGCCATTGATCATTTAAACCGTTGCGGAGCATTTTATGTACGATCATGTTATAAAACGTCGAAAGGAGAAATGTTATTTGGAGGAACAGACGGATTTATTATGTTTACTCCAAGTAAAATAAAATATAATACTCAGAAACCAAGGGTCTTTTTTACCGATTTATTAATTAATAATGAAAGGATTGTCCCGAAAACTAAAAACTCTCCTTTAAAAAGAGACATATCCGCTATGGCTTATAATGAAAATAGCGACAACAAGATCATATTATCCCATAAACAATCGAATATTGAAATATGTGTTTCGACAAATAGTTATTTACAAGCCGAAAGAAATCAATATGCCTACAGAATGTCGGGACTGTCGGATCAATGGAATCTGTTGCCTCGAGGTCAAAAAACAATACAATTCTTTAATTTACCGGCCGGTAATTATATTTTCGAAGTGAAAGCTGCAAATAATGATGATTTATGGGGAGACGGGGTTTCCTCACTGTATTTTGAAGTAAAGCCGTCTCCTTTCCTTTCCGGTTGGGCATACAGTGTTTACACCTTTCTGGTATTGATTATTATTTACTTTATCTGGAGGTATTTTACGAATAAGAAAATATTCAGGCATCGGCTTGAAATGGAACAGCTCAAAGAGCAAAACATGAAAAAGCTGACGCAGGCGCGGATTAACTTTTTTACCAATATCTCGCATGATCTTAAAACTCCTCTCAGTTTGGTAATCGATCCTTTGAAGCAGTTAAAGGAAATCCTTCCGGATGATCAGTCATCTCATGCAAATGCATACGTGCATCTTATCGAGAGAAATATAAACCGTATTCAACGGATGATCAGTCAACTCCTTCAATTCAGAGAGATAGAAAGCCAAAAAATGACTTTTAATCTGCAACCCGGCGACTTGGTTCAATATATTAAAGATATTTTTTCTTTATTTGAACTTTATGCCAACAAAAAGGGAATAGAGACGGATATAAGATCCGATATGGAAAGTTTCTATACCGCATTTGATCATGATGCCCTGGAGAAAATCATCACCAACCTGTTTTCCAATGCTGTAAAATATACTTCCGAGAATGGCTTTTTAGGGGTAAAGATCACCAAAACCACTCAAACGGAGAGGGAAGAATCAGACTTGCCGCCACAGAAGGACGCCGAATATGTATCTGTTGCCATCACCAATACGGGAACAGAAATCCCACAGGATAAGAAGGAAGAAATATTCGAATCTTTTAAACGATTGACTTCCGGGCAACCTTCTTTTGAAGAAAGTACGGGATTGGGATTGTCTATTGTGAAAGAATTGGTTAACGGCTTAAATGGAGCAGTTACTTTACACTCGGGCGATTCGAAAGTTACATTTGTTGTAGTCTTGCCTTTTCCCCTGAATAGGGAGAAGACCGACAGTAATGTTGTTTCTTATGAATATACTATTTCTGAAATAGATAATATTTTGGCAGAATCGGCAGAAGACCCGAGTCTGCATGATAAACGAAGTCGCAAAACATATAGTATCGTGGTTATTGAGGACGATCCCGCTTTGAGAACCTACATGGAACAACGGTTGTCTGAACATTATAATGTATATACTGCTACGAATGGGAAAGAGGGTATCGTTAAAACAAAAAAAATATTTCCTCAAATCGTTATTACCGATTTAATGATGCCCGGGGCAGACGGATTTGATGTTTGTTATACCCTCCGTTCCGACCTTCAAACCAGCCATATTCCTATTGTCGTTTTGTCTGCATTGGGACAAAATACGCAAAACAAGATCAAAGCGTTGGAAAGCGGGGCCAACGTATTTATAGATAAACCCTTTGATATGGATTACCTGCTCAAGCAAGTAGATAATCTGATCCGAAACCAGAATGAATTGAAAGAATTATACAGTAAGAAGTATATCGCCGAACCTTCCAAAATCACGATTTCTTCTATGGATGAGGAGTTGTTGAAAAAAGCGATGGAGTATATTGAACAAAATATCGGCAATTATAACTACAATGTCGATTCGTTTGTATCCGATATGGGCATCGGGCGTACGCTTTTGTATCAAAAAATAAGCGATATCGTGGGAATGTCCATTAAAGAATTTATAATGGATGTCCGGCTTAAACGCAGCGCCCAATTGTTGAAAGAATCGGATCTCACTATATCCGAAATTGCGGACAGAACAGGATTCAATAATCCGAAGTATTTCAGTATTTGTTTTAAGAAACACTTTGAATTAACCCCTTCCGAATTTAAGAAGAAGTCATAAAGACTTCTTTTTTTTATACCGGCAGCCATTTTTATGCCTTCCGTACAAAATAGAACCATTTCCGAATAAAAGAATACCACCGTATATCCGGATATTATTCACCTTTGCCGGGGTGATAAGGAGGACTTTTATTCACTTGTCGGAAACACCCGGAGCCCATAGCATATTTTAATTTAATAAAAGAAAAAACATGAAAAGCACGAAAGGAAATATAAGGTCTCCTTCCGGAGATCGGGAAGAACAAATAAATATACATCCACTTTAGTTTTATCTTAAATAGCAAAAAATGAAAATACACAAAAAGTTAAAAAGCTGCTTGATGATTGTTGTGTTATTCCTTTTATCAGTACCTGATATGTATTCACAACAAGATCCCGGTAAAATTACCGGAAAAGTTATTGACAGAAATGGAGATCCTCTGATCGGAGTCAATGTACGTGTAAAGAATGGAACAGCAGGGACCATTACCAATATAGAAGGAGATTATGTATTGGAAGCTTCCCGAAACGGGACGCTCGTTTTTTCCTATATCGGCTACGCCACCATAGAGGTAAAAGCAAATCCGTCCGGAGTAGTGAACGTAACAATGGATGAAGACAATCAACTGCTGGAAGAAGTAGTCGTAGTAGGATATGGTACGGCACGAAAGAAGGACCTCACCGGCGGACTGGTTGTTGTGGGCAAAGAAAAGCTCGAAATGGCATCTACCGCCAACCTTATGGATCGTCTGACAGGACAAGTAGCAGGGCTCAATATAACAGCAGGCAACGCAGCCCCGGGGTCGGATCAAACCTTACGTATTCGTGGCGAAAACTCATTGTCTGCCAATAATGATCCTCTGATTATTCTCGACGGAATACCCTACAGCGGTTCTCTCGTTGATATCGATCCCAATATTGTTGAAAATCTTTCGGTGTTGAAAGATGCATCGGCAGTAGCCATTTACGGATCGCGCGGTTCAAATGGTGTAATCCTTATACAAACGAAAAGAGGAATGGAAGGAAAAGCACAGGTAACTTACAAAGGTCAGGTGGGATTCGCCGATCCCATGCAAAGAATACAAGTAATGGGTCCCAATGAATTTATACGTTTTAAGCAGGATTTGGGTCGGTTAAGATATAACTATACAGGCGACGAACTGGATCCGATTGCCGGAAACATTATCAGTCTTACCGAAAAGGAGGGTTATATTAACGGAGTAACACACGACTGGCAGGACTATGTTTTCCAAACCGGATTTACCATGGATCACCAGATCAGTATCGCCGGAGGTACCGACAATACCAAATACATGGCAGCCATTTCGCACCTTGACCAGGAAGGAGTGGTATATAATTCCAACCTTACGCGTACCAATGTATCGATAAATGTAGATCAAACCTTCAATAAATGGCTGACTATCGGAGTCGGGAGCCAATTTGTACAAAAAGAAACCGGTGGTATAACACCCAATCTGGAACATGCCATCAAACAAAGCCCTTATGGAAAATACAAAGACGAAGCGGGCTATTATATTGCAGCTCCTATGGAGTATGACCTGATAGGCAATCCCATGAAAAATGTAAATGCCGTGCAGGATAAGCCGAGTCGTAACTTTTTCCTCAATGCGTATGCCGATATCCTTTTACCTGTAAAAGGGTTGTCATTCCGTACCAATTTCGGATACAACTACCGCAGCAGTTTTACCGGGACTTATTATGGCCGTAATACGGAAGACGGAAAAGAAACACCGGGAAAGATTGGTGGAAAAGCGAGTGTCAGCAATAGTCACTATAATGATTATACTTGGGAAAATGTTCTTCGTTACGAGCGCGAAACAGGAGATCATCGTTTCGACCTGACAGGACTCTTCAGTGTGCAGGAGACTCAAAATAAGTCTTCTTCCCAAAGTGGAGAAGGTTTTGTAACCGACGACACCGGCTATCATATGATGGGTACTGCCGAACGCAACCAAAGCATATCTTCCGGCTTGTCCGAAACAGCTATGCTGTCTTATATGGGACGCGTCAATTATACTTTCAAAAACAAGTATATGGCGACGCTTACCGGACGGTCCGACGGTGCTTCTGTTTTCGGAAAGAACAATAAATATGCATTCTTCCCTTCTGTAGCTCTTGCTTGGCATCTGGGTGAAGAAAACTTTATAAAAAACAATGCCGAATGGATAGATATGCTTAAAATACGGACTTCTTACGGGGCCAACGGTAATCAAGCCATTACGGCTTATCGAACGCTCGACCGTCTTTATTCCCAAGTAAAATACATCTGGGGAGATGCAGGCGAAGTGGCTAATACCGCTTATCTTCCGGGCGACGGCATAGGAAATCCGAACCTCAAATGGGAAACGACTTATACAGCCAATGTCGGTATTGATTTCCAATTATTCCGAGGACGTTTCGGTGGAACCATCGAAGTGTATCAATCCAATACCAAGGATCTGTTAATGCAACGCACGGTACCTATTATGAACGGCTACAGCAGAATCTGGGACAATATCGGAGAAACACGTAACCGAGGAATCGAAATAACTCTTAATTCCCGGAACATGCAAGGAAGGGACTTTACATGGAGTACCGATCTGAATTTTTCGCTCAACCGCGACAAGATTGTCGAGTTGCGCGGAGATGATAATGACGACCTTACCAACCTGTGGTTTCTGGATAAACCGTTGAGGGTATATTATGGCTACAATGTGGTAGGTATCTGGCAACAAGGCGACGAATATTTCTACACGGATGCCAATGGAAACCGGCAGGAAATACAGAAAGGAGCTTCGCCCGGTGCTGCCAAACTGGAAGACAGGGACGGAAACGGATACATAGATGCAGAAGATAAAAAAATCATCGGGTCTAAGATGCCGGATTTCACCATGTCCATGGGCAACCGATTCTCTTATAAAAACCTCTATATGTCTTTCTTGCTGAACGGTGTATTTGGAGTTTGGCGCGAAGACAATGTGGCTAATATTGGTTCCTGGACTAACGGAAAAACCAATTATGTGCGTGGCGTAAACTACTGGACCCCCGAAAATCCCAATGCCGAGGTGGTATCTCCGGGTTATGTAGCTGTTTTTGAACATACCTATTACAAGAAAATGACCTATGTACAGATTAAGAACATAACGTTGGGCTACCGCATGCCTCACAATCTGGCAAACAAAGTAGGCTTGAGCGGGATAGATATGAATGTGAGCGTTAATAACTTACATACGTTCTCGAATATGCGGCAGTTGCTCAATTACGATAACAGCTGGATGGCATCCTACCCGACAGCTCGCTCTTATATGTTCGGATTAAATTTAACTTTCTAAATCAAAATATGATATGAAAATAAAGAAACACATAACAATAGGACTCCTGTCCATGTTGATAATTAGCTGTATCGGATGCGAAGGTTTTCTCGATGAAGACCTGAAAGGAGAGTTGGCACCCACCAATACTTTTACGAGTACATATGGATTTGAAGTAGGCACCGCCGGACTGTACGCTCTTACCCGCTCCGAGTACAATACTTGGGGTGAAAACGGAGCATACATGCATGGGAACGCTTGTCCTTACGAAACGTTGCATGCCGGTACTGATATTTCCAATGTGATAAACAGTGACGGATCTCTCACCGCATTTGCCAATTTGACAATGACATCCGAAGAGCGATTCGTACTGTCTTATTGGAAGTGGGCATACAGCCTTATTTCTTCCGCCAATCTGATTCTCAACTATTCAGAGAAGAACACCAACTGGGATTCTCCAACAGATAAAGTTCGGTTTCAGGCCGAGGCCCGCTTTTTTCGCGCCTACGGTTATCGTACACTTGTATATTTGTACGGAGATGTACCCTATGTTGAAGATATATTATATGACTTCAAACTTGACTTTACCCGCGATCCGAAAGAAGAAGTGTTGGCACATATGGCAGACGATTTGAAATTTGCTGTCGAGCACTTGCCCGAAAACCCGGATGGTGTGAAGGAAGGAAGACTTACAAAATGGGCTGCCTGGCATTTGCTGAGCGAAATAGCTTTGTTCCGGAAAGACTACATATTGGCCGAACAAGCGGCACTGGAAGTGATAAACAGCGGATATTATGAATTGATGAAGACCCGCTACGGAGTGGCCAAAGACAAACCCGGTGATGTTTTCAGCGATTTATTCCTCGAATACAATCAAAACCGCAAAAGCGGCAACCGGGAAAGCATCTTCGTATTGCAATTCGAATATAATACAATCGGGGGAGGTACCAATTCGGACGACTGGACCCGGCGTGCCTGGATTCCTAACTATTCATCCATCAATGGTTTTGTATTGGCCGATTCGTTAGGAGGTCGCGGTATTGCTCAGATGGTTCCCATGAAATGGTGGATAGGTACAAAAGGTACCAATGCCGAAGGAGATTATCCCGGTATCTACGATGATAAAGATATTCGTAATTCCAATTACAACATCAAGCGAGACTGGTATTATAACAACCCGGTCGAAACAGCCTTGTATGGTAAAAAGTGTAATATCACCGAACAGACATGGTTTTCGACCAAGACGTTGTTTCCCGCACTGACTAAATTCTTTTACGGACGTGTGGAGAAACTCGATCTCACCGGCAGTTACAAAGACCGGATGAAATTCCGTTTGGCAGAAACCTATCTGCTGCTTGCAGAAGCTTATCTCGGACAAAACAATACTCAAAAAGCGGCGGATGCAGTGAACGAAGTACGTAAACGTGCCGGAGCAACACAAATCACTGCCGGAGAAATGACGATGGACTTTTTGCTCGACGAACGTATCCGCGAATTGGTGGGTGAAGAAAGCCGTCGCTTTACCTTGGTGCGTACGGGCAAGTATGTAGAACGTGTAAGAAAGTATAATGAAGCTTTGAAGGATAAAGTGCAGGAATACCATGCATTGTGGCCGATCCCAAAAGAAATCATCGATTCGAACCGCGACGTAGAATTCCCGCAGAATCCGGGATACAGTAACACAACTAAAAAGTAATACCTATGGAACGAATAATATATAAATCACTGTTTTTATCGCTCGTCGTATTTTGCCTCAGTGCCTGCGACAATGATATTAAGGACATTTCGAAAGTCCGGGAAAAGCTGGAGTTGACATCTTCGGCAACAAGTATTGTTTTGGATGAGAATAATATGCAAAAGGATATTATCACCTTCAACTGGACAGAAGCCCGGGAATTGTCAAGTGACTACGCAGTATCCTATACTACCAAACTCGATCTTGTGGGTAACAACTTCGGTTCATCTACCGTAATCCTTAATTACGAAGACGACGGAACATTCAGCCGAAGTTTTACCTCGGAGCAATTAAATAACTGGGCTAATGAGAAATGGAAACTCAAAGTAAATAAACCTTTTACCCTTGAGTTCAGGGTAGTGGCCGAGTGGGAGGGAGGACCTGATTTCCAGGCACCTGAAGTTCGTACCGTTACCGTGGAAGTGGAACCCATTCGAGTAGAAGTATTCGGCGCCGATAACATGTATATCGCCGGTAGTGCTGTAGATGATAAAACAGAAATAAACCGGACTGCAGAGAATGAAAGCCGGTATGCGTGGTATGGTGACTTATCGACCGGTGAACTGCAAATACCTGTAGTTTTGGAAGGAGATACCTACTACATTGTACCTGACGACGGCAACAATACAGTCTTTGACGGTGAATCCCGGCCGGTGAAGATGCAGGAAACACCGGTTTCCTGGAATATCTCCAAAGCAGGAAAATACCGTATGGTGGTGGATATGGAGAAAACAACCATTACTTTTTATTCACCGGATAAACCGTTGGCTCCTGCTGTGGTAAAATGGATGCTCGAAGGAGTAGAACAAACTACGGAAGTGAACAATATTTGGCATTACGGAGAACCGACGAGCTGGAGTTGGAAAACCGGCGAGTGGACACAAAGTATGGCCGATCCGCAAGTGTTTATTTACTCCGGCGATGCGATTATGGGAAGGACTAAATTCGGTGTAGCTGCCTCGAATGTAGCTTATGTTTATACGGGTAATAATACAGCCACAGACACTCCGGTAACTCACGGGATTGCTTACGACCTCTATGAAGGGTATACCGGTAATGAACGGAATGCCTATTTTAGACTTCCGTCGGGAACCAACTTCATCATTCTCGACATCCGGAATAAGGAGATGAAAGCTTTTAATAAATAAGTTGTTATTGGGCGAAGATGGATACGTCAATAAGCGCGAATTATAAGCGTATCCATCAGCCCGTTAAACTTAAACTCTTTTTTAAAATAATAATCATGATAATCATAAACTGCAAAACAATTATTGCGGGTATATTCATTGCCTTTTTATGTACCACTTTGTATGCTTGTGGAGACAATGACAGTGATAAGGACGGAGGAAGTGAAGGCTCTCCCGGAACTACCCTCGTAAAACCCAAATTCGACAGATCGACCCCTTTACGCAACCCACTGAACGGTTGGGTAATGTATGCGGCCCGTACTGCTGAGCCCGCCTATTGGGATACCGAATTCTATGTTCCCGATCTGGGGAAAAAAGTAAAAGCAATCGATTATGCTTCGGCCTGTTACGTGCGTACAAGCTGGACTTCGCTCAACCCGACAGACGGCGTTTATACATGGAAAGACAAGAATACTCAAATAGGAAGATTAATTCAAGGCGCTCTTGAAAGAGGCGTACCCATAGCTTTCCGTATTGTAGTCGACGGTCGTGATCAAGGTATGAATACCCCGCAGTTTGTATTCGATGCCGGGGCCGAGTATTACCTTGAGAATGCTGCATATCCTACCCGGATAACCCCCATTCCTCAAGATCCCGTTTTCCGACAATACTATACCAAACTCATCGAAGCGTTGGCCCAAGATTTTAACGACCCCGGCAAGTGTGCTTTTATCGATGCCTACGGGCTGGGCAAATGGGGTGAGGCGCACAATGTGATTTACGAAGATCCCAATACTGCTACTGGCGCCAATACCGAGAAATTGAAAGAAGAAGTCTTTGAGTGGGTTACCGACCTTTATTCCCGTTGCTTTACAAACGTACCTTTAGTGATAAATTATCATCGGGTGGTAGGACATCCGTCCAGTTGGGAGAACGCAGCCAATCCTAATACAGATAAGTTACTTGCCCGTGCGATCAACAAAGGCTACAGCTTGCGTTCGGATGCTTTCGGAATGACCGATTATTATGGGAGTTGGGAAAGAGCATTTGCCAAAACATGGATGTATAAGCGTCCCATCATTATGGAAGGAGGCTGGATAACCGGCGGAACTCATCGCTACTGGATCGATTCGAGTAAGAAATATCGAGAAAATCACCCGGAAGACGTTCGCCGGGGAGAATTTGACACTTCGGCTGAAGCTCATGTAAACATGATGGATTTCAGAGCCGGTTATGAAACCGAGACCTGGTTTACCTTGTGTTTCGGGCTGGTACAGCGCTTCATTTCCGAAGGCGGATACCGTCTCTATCCCGATGAAATATACTTACCCGAAAATATTAATAAAGGGAGCCGCATAACTATAAATCATCGATGGAGAAATGCCGGTTGGGGGTATTTCCCTAATAATATTCCGCAATGGAATTATAAATATAAAGTGGCTTTTGCCCTCTTGGATTCCAATGATCATGTGAAACAGGTATTCATAGACCCGGATAGCGAGCCTTCAACCTGGTTGAAAGAAAACCCTACCTCGTATGATCTTAAGACCACTGCAGATGTACCTGCCGGAAACTATACCTGGGCTGTAGCTATTGTGGATACAAAGGCCGGTAACCAACCTGCCATACAACTCGCCTTAAGCGATAAAAAGACAGCCGACGGATGGGTTAAACTGCTGGATGTACAGGTGAAATAAAAGACATTATCATGAGAAACAGAAAAACAGCAATCTTTTTCCTCTTCTTGATTTCATCCTTCCGGTTAGTTTTCTCTTCTCCTCTTCTTGTTGAAGCCGAAAGCTTCACCAACAAAGGCGGATGGGTATTGGATCAGCAATTTATGGATTTGATGGGTTCTCCTTACCTCATGGCTCACGGGATGGGTGTTCCGGTTGAAGATGCTTCAACAGAAATCACTTTTTCCGAAAAAGGAACATACCATGTGTATGTTCGTACCTTCAACTGGACAAGTCCTTGGTACCAAGGGAAAGGCCCCGGCAAGTTTAAACTGAAAGTAGGGAATAAAAAATTAGCTGTCACTTTAGGCGATGAAGGAGACGAATGGATGTGGCAATATGCCGGAACGGTTTCCGTCTCCAATACAAAAACAACCCTTACGCTCCACGATCTTACCGGATTTAACGGCCGTTGCGATGCAATCTATTTTGCTGAAAGCAAACAGGATATTCCTCCCGATTCATTTCGAGAGTTAGAGGCTTTCCGTAAAAAAATGCTTCCTATACCGGCTGTACCTGCCCGTACCGAAACGTATGATTTTGTGGTGGTAGGAGGAGGTATAGCCGGTATGTGTGCAGCTGTTGCAGCCTCACGACAAGGTTGTAATGTTGCTCTCCTCAATGATCGCCCTGTTTTGGGAGGGAATAACAGTTCTGAGATTCGGGTCCATCTCGGAGGATCTATTGAACTGGGACCCAATAAAGGGTTGGGGCGTATGCAACGCGAATTCGGACATTCCCGAGGAGGAAATGCTCAACCCGGAGACTACTATGAAGACGAAAAGAAAAGTGCATTTATTGCCGGTGAGAAGAACGTAACACTTTATTCCAACTACCGTGCTGTAGCTGTAAATAAATCCGGAGATAAAATAGAATCGATCCTGGCCAAACATATAGAAACCGGTGATGAAATTACTTTCAAAGCTCCCTTGTTTTCGGATTGTACCGGCGATGGCACTATCGGTTATTTGGCCGGAGCAGATTATCGTATGGGACGTGAAAGCCGGGAAGAATTTGGTGAAGAACTTGCTCCCGAAACAGCCGATGATATGACCATGGGAGCCTCCGTGCAATGGTATTCCATTGACACGGACAAAAAATCCGGTTTTCCATACTTCCGATACGGTGTAAGCTTCAATAACGAAAACAGTGAGAAAGTGACCATGGGAGAGTGGAAGTGGGAAACAGGTATGAACTTGGATCAGATTAAGGATTTTGAACGCATACGGGATTATGGTTTGATGGTGGTGTATTCCAACTGGAGCTACCTGAAGAACGACCTTAAAGACAACAGCAATTATCGGAATCGCAAGCTCGACTGGGTAGGCTACATCGCCGGCAAACGTGAAAGTCGTCGTTTGTTGGGCGATTATATTCTCAAGCAAGACGATATCGATAAGAATGTCTTCCATGAAGATGCTTCGTTCACCTCCTCGTGGAGTATCGATCTGCATTTTCCCGATTCCGTAAACTCAAAACATTTCCCAGGCCGGGAATTCAAGGCAGCCACCAAACACATTTATATTTATCCTTATGCAGTTCCTTACCGTTGCCTTTATTCGCGTAATATAAACAATTTATTTATGGCCGGACGGAATATCAGTGTAACACATGTGGCACTTGGTACGGTTCGCGTCATGCGTACAACAGGTATGATGGGTGAAGTGGCAGGTTTGGCTGCCGGTTTGTGCCGGAAATACAATACAACCCCGAGAAAGGTGTATCAATCCCATCTTGACGAACTGAAAGAATTAATGAAAGAAGGTGCAGGCAGAAAAGGAAATCTTCCCGACAATCAGAAGTTTAACGAACAAAAGATGTTGAATGCTCCTCGCGGACTGAAATAATCGTGTGATTTATGAAACATATAGTCTTCCCTCTTCTCTTTTTTATTTTCCTGCCGACTGTTCATGCTCAGGAATATAAAATACTTTTGACCGGCGCTTCTTTTGCTTCCCGACATAATGGTTGGTTCGAGATAGGGTGCCGTCATTTAAATGCCCAACCGATCAATCGTGCCGTAGGAGGACATTCCATAGCCAATACTGCTAATCAAATGAGTGAAGGTACATTGTATACGTTGGGGGAGTTGGATAGTTTGGATGCGTTGGTTATTATGCATGTACATAACCGGGATGTTTTTGATGAGGCCCTGTTACAGGATGATTATAAAGCATATTCCACTCCTTTTACTCGTGATAATTATGCTATACCATATGATTATGTGATCAAGAAGTATATAAGCGACTGTTATGAACTTCGTGATGATCCGCAATCCCGGTATTATGGAACCGAAGCCGGAAAACCGGCTGTAATAGTCCTTTGTACCGATTGGCACGATGCCCGTGAGACTTTTAACTTCTCTATTCGCAAATTGGCAGCCAAATGGGGATTGCCGGTGATCGAGTTCGATAAAAATATCGGGTTTTCCAAAAACACGGTGCATCCGGTAACTAAAGAGCATTTTAGTTTGCTGTATGCCAACGATTCACAAACCGTAAATGGAGTTAAACATGGCTGGCACCCCAAGCGGGGAGAACATGAATATATTCAGCAAAGAATGGCAACAATCTTTGCAGAAACAATGAAGAAAGTATTACCGATAAAATAATAGTTATGAAATATCGCATGTACCTACTGTTTCTTTTGTCATTGATAACTTTGTCCGGTTTCTCCCGGGGAAGTTGTTACAGTGAATTAAAAAACGATACACTGGTAATAGGCAATAACTTGATCGAAAGGAAATTCAGTTGGAATTCCGGGAACCTGATCTCTCATAGTCTTACCGATAAAATCGCTAATCATACGTGGATAAACAAATCCGATAAG
This sequence comes from Bacteroidales bacterium, assembly GCA_036787725.1. Taxonomy (GTDB): domain Bacteria; phylum Bacteroidota; class Bacteroidia; order Bacteroidales; family Azobacteroidaceae; genus DAIQOU01. Next base: position 14,008 of record DAIQOU010000001.1, on the reverse strand, counting down.
CCTGATTTTATTATCACTAAAGATCTGCCCGCAGCGGTTAATTCCTCCTATAATACACGGCAGGTGAAAGAAACGGTGATCCGACCTTCCTATTTAGAAGTAATTGTTGTGTATACACTGCATTCATTAGAGATAAAACGTATTTATCGCATTTATGACAATGTTCCGGCTATCAGCTGCCATACTTGGCTCAAAGGCAGTACGAACAGTGTTTTCGGAGGACGTACCGGTAATCTTGCCGACCGGAAGAATATTGAGTTTGCCGAAGACATGGAATCCAAACAAGTTAACCCGGTACTCGAACATTTCAACTTTGGAGGAAATCATTGGCACATGAAGACTGTAGAATTTTACGATATTACCGATTGGAATGATAATCTTGTTTTTGAAAAGAATGTTATTCCTTACCGCAAAAATAATTATCGGGGAAACCTGTTGCTTGCCTGCAATGCCGAAAATGAAAAAGGTTTCTTTTTTCTGAAAGAAGCTCCCTGTTCCGATGTACAACTTGCCTATAATGATCACGATTTTACGGCAGAATTCGGACATTTTGCCGTTACCGGATTGGGAATTAGCGAAAGTGATATAAAACTGGACGAATGGGTCGGTACTTACGGCTATGTGACGGGAGTATACAGTGGTGGCGAATTGTCTGCTCTGAAAGCGCTTCGTACTTATCAAAAAAACGTTCGTAAACTCTTACCCGATCGGGATGAGATGATAATGATGAATACTTGGGGAGATCGCAGCCAGGATTCCAAAATAAATGAGAAGTTCAGTCTTCTTGAGGTAGAACGTGCCACTCGATTAGGGATTACTCACTTTCAGATCGATGACGGATGGCAAGTAGGCAAAAGCCCGAACTCCATTCTTGCCAAAGGTTCCTTTAAAAATATCTGGGATAATCCCGATTACTGGAAACCTGATCCGGTAAAGTATCCGCGGGGGCTGCATCCTATTGTAAAACGCGGTAAAGAACTCGGAATTGAAATTTGCCTTTGGTTTAATCCCTGCGTGCAAAATGACTATGCCGATTGGCAGAAAGACGCCGGGGCAATGATTGATCTTTATAAAGAATATGGTATTCGCACATTTAAAATAGATGGATTGTCTGTTCCGACCAAACAATCCGAAATAAATTTGAGAAAACTGTTCGATAAAGTGCTTGAAGAAACGGAATACCGTGTGGTATTCAATCTGGATGCAACCGCCGGACGACGTGGAGGATATCACCTGTTTAACGAATATGGTAATATCTTTTTGGAGAATCGTTATACCGATTGGCAAAATTATTATCCGTACCGGACCTTGCGTAACCTGTGGCAGCTTTCTAAATATGTTCCGGCCGAAAAGCTGCAAATCGAATTCCTGAATAAATGGAGAAATACCGAGAAGTATGGAAATGACTTATTTGCTCCGTCCAATTATTCGTTTGAATATCTTTTTGCCATCACTATGGCCGGTCAGCCGTTGGCATGGTTTGAAGGAAGCGGATTGCCCGAAGAAGCATTAACCATAAGCAACCTTATTGCCGAATATAAAAAGATACAACATGATTTCCACCGGGGAATTATTTTACCGATTGGCGAGGAGCCTTCCGGTAAATCATGGACCGGTTTTCAATCGTTACATGATGGAAGGGGATATTTTATTGTATTCCGTGAAAACAATCCGGAAAGTAAATATCCGGTTAAAACCCGGCTCGAAGAAGGCACAAAAGTGAAATGCACCCGGATTCTCGGTAGCGGTAAAAGCTTTTCCCGGACTTGCGGTCGTGAAGGAACTGTTGAGATAGAAATAGCCGACATCAATAATTTTGCTATGTATACATACGAAATAGAAAAATGAACAAAATACACCAATCCATGAGAAACTTGCTTTTAACATTTCTTTTCCTCTCCGCAGTTATACCGGTTTGCGCACAAAAGAAGTACCGTCTGAAATCACCTGATTCACGTTTGGAGGTACATGTTGCAGTGGATAAACATATAACTTATTCTCTTTTTCATGAAGGAGACGAGATGATATCTCCTTCTCCCATTTCCATGGAACTGAAAAATAACAAATCTTTCGGTATCAACTCTAGTGTAAAAAACACAAAAATGATCAGTGTCAACCGGGTAATCGATGCCCGGTTCTACAAAAGAAATCAAATCCATGATACCTGTAATGAATTGACCATTACTTTTCATGAAGGTTTCAGTTTGATATTTCGTGCGTATAACGAAGGAATGGCCTATCGTTTTGTATCGACGGGAAACGAAGATTTTATCGTAAAGAAAGAAGAAGCAACCTATAATTTCAACGGAGATTACAACGCTTATGTACCTTATGTAAAAGGAAAACACGAAACCATTGAAAGCCAATATTTCAATAGCTTCGAGAACACTTATACCTATACTGAATTAAGTAACATGGATGCTCGTAAACTGGCATTTTCCCCGATGGTAATAGAAATGCAAAAAGGTAAAAAGATTTGTATTGCAGAAGCGGATGTAGAGAACTATCCCGGAATGTTTCTGATAAATCGGGACAGTTCTACATCTGTCCGGGCCGATTTTGCTCCGGTTCCCGCTTCTACCGTACAAGGCGGACACAATCAATTGCAACAATTGGTTACTGCCCGTGAGCCATACATTGCCCGTTGTAAGGCAAAAGCAAAATTTCCTTGGCGTATTGCTATTGTGTCAACCCAAGATAAAGAGCTGGCGGATAGCGATATGGTATATAAACTGGCTGCTCCGTCACGCATTAAGGATATTTCCTGGATTAAACCCGGAAAAGTAGCTTGGGAATGGTGGAATCATTGGGGATTGTATAGTGTAGATTTCGAAACGGGAGTAAACAATGAAACCTATATGGCCTATATTGATTTTGCTGCACGTTATAATATTGAATATGTAATCTTGGATGAAGGTTGGGCTGTGAATCTGGAAGCAGATCTCTTCCGGGTGGTTCCCGAAATAGATTTGCCAAAGTTAGTTGCCTATGGCAAATCAAAGAATGTAGATTTGATTCTATGGGCAGGCTATTATGCCTTTGAACGAGATATGGAAAGTGTATGCAAACATTATTCGGAAATGGGCGTTAAAGGTTTCAAAGTGGATTTTATGGATAGGGACGACCAACCGATGGTTGATTTTCACTACAAAGCCGCCGAAACCGCTGCCCGGTATAAACTGCTTCTCGATTTTCACGGCTCATACAAACCGACAGGAATAAACCGTACTTATCCCAATATAATAAACTTTGAAGCGGTAAACGGATTGGAACAAATGAAATGGAACGGACCGGAAATGGATATGGTGACCTACGATGTTACCATGCCTTTTATCCGGATGGTGGCCGGTCCGGTAGACTATACTCAGGGAGCTATGCGCAATGCAACTAAAAGAACCCATCGCGGAATAAATGATGAACCCATGAGCCAGGGCACCCGTTGCCGTCAGTTGGCCGAATATATCATTTTTGAATCTCCGTTGAATATGTTGTGTGATAGTCCTGCTAATTACGAAAAAGAACCGGAGTGCACCCGTTTTATCGCCGAAGTCCCTACTGTGTGGGATAACACGGTAGTTCTGAATGGAGAAATAGGAAAATACATCACTATTGCCAGACAGAAAGATAATATATGGTATGTAGGCTCGCTGACGAATTGGGAGGCACGTACCTTGCAACCGGACCTGTCTTTCCTTGGTGAGGGAAACTGGAAGGCGGAAATATTCAAAGATGGAAAGAATGCGAATAAGATAGCTTCCGACTATAAAAAAGAGATAATTGATATTCCTGCCAATCGACAATTAACCATATCTATGGCCCGCGGAGGAGGGTATGTAATGAAAATAATAAGAACCAATCCGTAAATTATAATTTAATGAAGAAACAAACTGTCTTTTTACTGCTCCTTTGTACAGCGTGCAATATGTTATCTGCTCGGGATTTACTTACCAACATATATGGCAGAGATTTTCAATCTCTCAACGGGAAGTGGAATGCTGTTATCGATCTTTATGATCAGGGGCGCAAAAATAAAATATACGAGAATAAGAAGCCCGAGGGTAAAACCGATTTTTATGAATATTCTTTCGATCATGGGTTGCGTTTGAATGTGCCTTCCGATTGGAACAGTCAGTTGCCCGAACTCAACTATTATGAAGGTACAGTGTGGTATGCACGCCGGTTCGATGCAAAGAAAGAGGTCGGTAAGCGTCTGTTTCTTTATTTCGGGGCAGTGAGTTACCGTTGTCGGGTTTACCTGAACGGAACCGAAATAGGTGGACATGAAGGTGGTTTTACACCGTTTCAAATAGAAATTACCGACATGGTAAAAGATACGGATAACTTTTTGGCAGTCGAAGTAAATAATACCCGTACCCCGGATGCTATTCCCGCCATGGCTTTTGACTGGTGGAATTATGGAGGAATAACGCGCGATGTGATGCTGGTGACACTGCCCGAAACCTACATCAAGGATTATTTCATTCAGCTTGATAAGGATAAAGCCGATCAAATCAATATCAGTGTTACGTTATCGGAGAATAAGGCGAATGTTCCTGTTCGAATCGAAATTCCCGAACTAAAGATCAATCAAATCTTAAGTACTGATGATCAAGGAAGGGGTAAAATTTCCGTCAAGAATATTAAGAAGTTGGAACGATGGTCTACGGATTCACCGAAACTATACAACGTGATGGTTTCTTCCGGTAACGATAAGATAGAAGAAATGATAGGCTTTCGTAACATTACAGTAAAGGGAGAAAATGTTTATTTGAATGGTGAGCCTGTTTTTCTCAAATCGATCAGTTTTCATGAGGAAATACCGCAACGCAAAGGGCGGGCTTTTTCCGAAGCGGATGCCGTCATGCTCTTGTCCGAAGCAAAAGCATTGGGATGCAATATGATCCGTTTGGCTCATTATCCGCAAAATGAATATACGGTACGTCTGGCGGAAAAGATGGGATTTCTGTTGTGGGAAGAAATACCAATCTGGCAGGGAATAGATTTCGGGAATGAATCTACGAAGCTTAAAGCCGGCAACATGATCAAAGAAATGGTGATGCGCGATAAAAACCGTTGTGCGTTGGCCTTTTGGGGGGTGGCTAACGAAACACAACCTTCCCCTGCACGCAACGAATTCTTAAAATACCTCATTCAATGTTGCAAAGACATCGATACCACCCGTTTGGTTGTCGCAGCTTTTGATCTGGTACGCTTCGATCGAGACGGAAAAGTATTTGTGATGAACGATCCTTTTATCAAGGAATTAGATGTGGTAGCTGTGAATAAATACATGGGATGGTACCATCAATGGCCCGTCACTCCCGACAAAGCGATCTGGGACGTAGCTCGCGGTCAACCGTTAATCCTATCCGAATTCGGAGGAGAGGCTCTCTATGGGAAGACCGGAGATGCAGATGTAGTAAGTTCTTGGAGTGAAGATTATCAGGCTGCTTTATTTAGAGATAATCTGGAGATGTTTAAACAGATACCGAATCTGCGCGGAACCTCGCCATGGATCCTTTTTGACTTTCGTTCTCCATTCCGTTTTCACCCCACTAATCAGGAAGGTTGGAATCGCAAAGGATTGGTATCAGATCAAGGTTTCCGCAAGAAAGCATGGTATATAATGAAAGAATATTATAATAATAAATAATATGAAAAATACAGTTGTGTTACTACTATGTTGTTTGTTGGCGATAGGATGCAAAAACGACAAATCCGAATTGGAAATCCTTATTGATGATGCATTTCGGTTGGCAGAAGAACAATGCTTGTTGATGGCGGAGAAATATTCCGGAGAAGAGGG
>DAIQOU010000001.1:0-8102 GCA_036787725.1 Bacteroidales bacterium | reverse complement strand
TTTGGGCCGCTAACTACGCTAAAGATACCGATTTACTGAATATTGTAACTTCTCATGCCGATAAGACAATAGTGCATCATTTCCGCCCGGATTACAGTTCATACCATGTGGTTTCTTACGATACCATAACCGGTATGCCTCATAAAAAACAAACTCATCAGGGATATTCCGATGAATCTTCCTGGAGTCGCGGGCAAGCATGGGGATTGTACGGATATACTTATCTGTATCGTGAATTGAAGGAGGACCGCTATCTGCAACAAGCCCGCAACATAGCAAATTACATCATTAATCACCCCAATATGCCTAAAGATTATATTCCTTACTGGGATTTCAATACTCCGGAAATACCCGATACCCCTCGTGATGCTTCTGCCGGAGCCATCATTGCTTCAGCATTGATTGAATTGAGTGGTTATGTGGAACCGGAACTGAGCAAGAAGTACATGCGAGTAGCCGAAATGCAGATACGGACCCTTGCTTCTCCCGAATATACTGCCAAGCCGGGTGAGAACGGTTGCTTCATACTAATGCATAGCACAGGCGGTTATCCGTTCAACTCGGAAGTAGATGCACCATTGACATATGCAGATTATTATTACTTGGAAGCATTAACCCGGATGAAAAGAAAACTGAATAATAAAATACACTGAATAAATAGTTAAAACGAATAACATATAATAAATATTATGAAGAATAACATGCCTTGTTCCGGAATTATATTCGCTTTAATCCTTCTTTTCCAAATCTCTTTAGCGAACGGACAGACCAAGGAGATTGATTTGTCGGGAGTCTGGCGTTTCCAGACCGACGTGATGGATTTCCGTCGCGGATCACTCTCTCCGCGTTATAATCATCTGTTACAGGAAACAATAACTTTACCCGCTATTACTGATGATTACCGGATCGGTTATAAAGTTCCTTATAAGTATATCGATCGTTTAACGCGTAAGTACGAGTACATGGGACCTGCATGGTATCAGCGCGATATTGAAATACCCGAAGAATGGAAAGACAAACGTATATTCATGTATTTTGAACGAACACACTGGTTGAGTTCCATTTATGTAGATACCAAAGAAGTAAGTAAAATCGATTATATCAGTGTTCCTCATAATCACGATCTGACGGAGTTTGTAACACCGGGTAAAACGCATCGTATCACTGTTTGCATAGACAATCGCTACCAATATAATACTCACAAATGGAACCATGCACACACTGAGTTTACCCAAATCAACTGGAACGGTATTCTGGGAGAAATGAAGCTGATGGCCGTTGATCCGGTATATATTGATGATTTGCAGGTGTATCCGGATATTGTAAGTAATTCCGTGAGAATAGAACTGAAGATTAAGAATTATACCGGGAAGCAAGTTTCGGGAGAGGCCCTGTTTACTGTTTCGGGAAATGATTATAAGTTGGATAAAAGTATAGGAATAACCGGAAATGATTCTGTTATTTCTATGGAAGAGGTTGTTCCATTGGGTAAAAAGATCAACCATTGGGATGAATTCAATCCCCATGTTTACACATTGACTTGTCGGTTGAACTCCAATTCCGATAAAGCAACGTACCAACATGAAAAATCGGCAGACTTTGGAATGCGTGAAGTAAAGCAGGGGAAAAATCATATATTGCTCAATAATCGCCCGATCCATTTGCGCGGCAATGTGGAAAATGCAGTCTTTCCGAAAACAGGGTATGCGCCGGTAGACGATAGGGAGTGGGAAAGGATTATGATCCTGATGAAGGAGTACGGATTGAATCACATGCGATTTCATTCGTGGTGTCCGCCACGTGCCGCTTTTCGGATGGCAGATAAATATGGTATTTATTTAGAAGTGGAAATGCCGATGTGGGGAAAAGACGCCGAACCGGATGAAGCCCGTTATAACTTTTTCCGCCGTGAAATGCGGGCCATTCTGAAAGAATACGGAAATCATCCTTCATTTGTGTTGTACTGCAATGGCAATGAAATTACGGGTAACTTCGACTTTATAGAAGAACTGACCGCTACCGGCCGTGAACTCGACAGTCGTCACCTGTTCAGCGGGTCTACCGCCCGGACAAGAGTGAAATCCGACCAATATTATGTTTCTCAACAAACGAATAAAGGGGCGGTAAAAGTATATGAAGGACTTCCTTCTACCAATTGGGACAGAAATAAAGAATCCGATGTGGATGTTCCTGTTATATCCCACGAGTCGGGACAGCGTTGTATTTATCCTAACTTCGAAGAAATAAAAAAATATGTCGACAGCCCGGTGGAAGCCCGCAACTTTGAGGTATTCCGTGATATGCTGAAAGAGAACGGAATGCTTGACCGGGCGGACGACTTTTTCAAAGCTTCGGGAGCATTGACTGTAATTGAATATAAAGCGGTAATTGAAGCCTTGCTCCGTTCGTCCAAGTCGGCCGGATTCCAATTGCTTTCCCTTAACGATTTTCCCGGACAGGGATATGCTCCGGTAGGAATACTCGATCCGTTCTGGGATTCAAAAGGTCTGGTTACGCCTGAAAAGTTCAGGGAGTTTTGTGCTCCTTCAGTGGCTTTACTTCGTTACGACAAAAGCGCTTATTTTAATGATGAGACTTTTATCGGCAAAGCTGAAGTCTATAATTTCAACCGGTCAGCTATTAAGAATGCAAAGATAAAATGGAGGTTGACGGATGAATCGGGTAAGGTGTTGAAAAAAGGAAACCTGAAGACACAATCCATCGGTAATCACGATGTGTTTCCTGTGGGAGAATTTGCATTCGACCTGAAAGGAATAATATCCCCTCAAAAATTGACTGTACATGTATCTGTCAACGATGATATAAAGAACAGTTGGAACATTTGGGTTTATCCGCGGAATGAAAAAATGATGATATCAACCGATGATGTACTTTATACAACAACATACGATGAGAAGGCAAAACAACAATTGTCAAGCGGGAAGAAAGTGGTGCTGTTGCCGTTGCCCAATAAAGTAAAAGGGCGCAAGTCGGTATTCCACAACCACTTTTGGAATCCGATTATGTTTGCATGGCCCCCTATGACTATCGGTTGTTTGATACATAATGAAGATCCTGTCTTCAATGATTTTGTAACGTCTTATCATACCGACTGGCAATGGTGGGATATCCTGGAAAATGCGAAAGTGATAGAAATGCAGGATGCTCCTCCGGCTTTAAGACCGTTTATACAGGTAATAGATGCTTACGATAACAACCAAAAATTGGGCATCGGTTTTGAGGCCAAAGTAAATGGGGGCAAATTGCTTGTATTGGCAGTAGATACAAAGAAGGATATGGAAAACCGTCCGGTTACACGCCAATTGTTGGAAAGTATTGACCGATATGTAAAAGGAGATGAATTTGATCCGAAAGTGGATGTAGAGGAAGCGTTCATCGAATCGTTTTTGATAAAATAAGATATGAAACATTTATATTCCATTATTACCCTATTATTTTCTTTTGTTCTCGTTTTACCGGCCCGGGAAATACGGATAACAGAGACCGCTTCATTAGATCAGGTATATGGAGAGACGATAGAATCGAAAAGCTTACTTTCTTTTAACGAACTGGATATAGAGTTCGGATATGTTCTCTATAGTACGGAAATTGAAGTGAAATCGGAAGAAGCTGTTCTCGAACTCGAAAACGTGCGCGATTATGCTGTTGTCTACCTGGATAATGAACTGCAAGGTACTGTAAGTGATAATAATAAAACCCTGACTCTTCGGGTGTCTCCGGGAAAATATACTTTGAGGCTTTATGCTGAAAATATCGGACGTATTACCTATGGCCCCGAGATATTGGATAACTCAAAAGGATTGTTTGGGAGGCTCACACTGGATGAGGAAGAAATCGAAAACCGAATAATCATCCCTTTGAATATAAAAGAATGTGATGTGAAAAATCTCTTGTTCGATGTAGGAAACAAAGGTCGGTTACCTTCTTTTTATAAAGGGTATTTTCAATTGGAAAGCATACAAAATACTTATCTCGATATTTCCGGATGGGGTATGGGTGAAGTGTGGATCAACGGGAAGTATGCAGGCTCGTATTGGGAGGAAGAAAAACAACAGTCAATACAAGTGCCGGACGAAATTCTCTTAAAGGGAAAGAATGAAATCGTTATTTTTGAGTTGAAGAATAATGCGCAAAGAACACTAAAACTGTCGGACCAACCTGTTTTCAAATAAATCGTTGTATTACTCAATACCGGCTGATAATCATAAATATTATAAACTGATGAAGAATCTTAAAGTATTTTATTTATTTTCATTTCTCGTAGTAAGTACATGTGCTTTGGCTCATAATAAAAAAGAAATTCCTTTGTATAAAGATAAAAGTCAATCGATAGAAAAACGAATAAACGATCTTTTATCCCACATGACATTGGAAGAAAAAGTAATGCAATTGAATCAATTGACTTTGGGACGTAATGACAATGCGAATAACATGGCTGATCCGGTGAATGATATTCCGGCGGAAATAGGATCCCTTATTTATTTTAGCAGTAATCCCGATTTGCGTAATCAAGTGCAAAAGAAAGCGGTGGAGAAATCCCGTTTGGGGATCCCTATCTTATTTGGGTATGATGTAATTCACGGATATCGTACGGTATATCCCATTCCGTTGGGACAAGCATGCTCCTGGAATCCGGAGCTTGTGGAACAGGCCTGTGCAGTGGCAGCACAAGAAGCCCGTATGTCGGGTGTAGACTGGACTTTTTCGCCGATGATCGATGTCGCTCGCGATGGACGGTGGGGGCGTGTGGCGGAAGGTTACGGCGAAGATCCTTATACCAATGCCGTATTTGGAGCTGCATCCGTAAAAGGTTATCAAGGAGAAGATCTGTCAGATAGCAAAAATGTTGCCGCTTGTTTGAAACACTATGTCGGTTACGGGGCTTCGGAAGCCGGACGTGATTATGTGTACACCGAAATATCTCGGCAAACGCTTTGGGATACTTACATGATTCCGTACGAAGCAGGCGTAAGAGCCGGAGCTGCTACATTGATGAGTTCGTTCAACGATATAAGCGGAACACCGGGTACGGCGAACCGTTACATCCTGACCGAAATACTGAAAGAACGGTGGCAACACGACGGGTTTGTTGTTTCGGATTGGGGAGCGATACAACAACTGTGTTCGCAAGGAGTGGCAAAAGACAAAAAAGAAGCTGCTTTAAAAGCGTTTACTGCCGGGGTGGAGATGGATATGATGAATCGATGCTACGATAACTATCTGGCGGAACTGGTTAAGGAAGGAAAAGTATCGGAAAACTTACTCAATGATGCCGTAAAACGTGTTCTGAGGGTAAAATTCCAACTGGGGCTTTTTGAGAATCCTTATACACCCGGCAGTACGGAAAAAGAACGGTTCTTGTTACCGAAGAGCATGAAAATAGCCGAACAATTGGCTGAAGAATCCATTGTTTTGCTTAAGAATGAGGATAAAGTTTTACCATTGTCCAATGTTTCGAAAGTAGCAGTCCTAGGTCCTATGGCTAAAAGCAATTGGCATTTATTGGGTTCATGGAGAGCGCAGGGTAAAGCTGAAGATGCGATTACTGTCTTTGAAGGGTTAAAAAATGAGTTCGGAAATAAAGTGCACTTATCTTATGCACAGGGGTGTGATTTCGAAGGGGAGGACAGATCCGGTTTTGATGAAGCGATGACAATCGCCAACAAGGCAGATGTGTTGATCGTCTGTTTGGGGGAAAAGGCACAATGGAGCGGCGAAAATGCTTCTCGCTCTACTCTTTCATTGCCTCCGATTCAAGAGGAACTTGTTAGGGAGTTGAAAAAAGCGGGCAAACCCATCGTATTGCTTTTATCCGCCGGCAGACCCTTGGAATTGGTTCGGTTAGAAAAATTGAGTAATGCCATGCTGCAAATCTGGCAACCGGGTATAGCAGGCGGAAATCCCATTGCCGGAATTCTCTCGGGTAGAATAAATCCTTCGGGAAAACTGAGTATCACTTTTCCTTATTCTACCGGACAAATTCCTATTTATTACAATCATCGGCAGAGTGCACGCCCTCATCAGGGTAAATATCAAGACATCCCGAGTACTCCATTGTATGAATTTGCATACGGCCTCAGTTATACTGAGTTTGAATACGGAGACATCAAGGCATCTGCTGCAAAAGTGAAACGGAATGATAAACTTACGGTGGAGATTACGGTAACGAATACCGGTGGTATGGATGGGGCTGAAACGGTACATTGGTTCATATCTGATCCGGTAAGCACCATATCCCGCCCGGTAAAAGAACTTAAACATTTTGAGAAACAAATGATAAAGAAAGGAGAGGCAAAAATTTATTCTTTTGATGTTGATTTATTGCACGATCTCGGATTTACGGATGGAGAAGGGAAGCGCTTGTTGGAATCGGGAGATTATTATATTATAGTGAAAGATAAGAAAATAAAGATTGAAGTAGAAGATCATTGATGAGTGAAATCGGAGAACAGTATGGCAGAAAAAGAAAGAGACCATCTCAAAAGTCCAAGTATTCTTTGAATGATTCCCGGTTTGTAAGTTTGGTATGAGTGATAGCCACGTAGTGACTATAATATAGATAATAACCGTGGGCTGCGCTTCGCCGGGCCCACGGTAGGTTCGGTAAACCTTATTTTTTTGTATTTTCTTTTCTGATCGTCACCGGTTTAACTCCTTCTTTAGTCATATTTACCGGTTTTATTGTGCCATCGTTATTGAAATACATCCGATCAACACAGAGTTCCCTGTGATATCCGTTGGGATCGCCAAGCGGATGGCGATGATAAAATATATACCAATCATCAGTGCCCGGAATATTAACCACAGAGTGGTGACCCGCTCCGGTTCCAATTTCCATGTCGGACTGTAGCACTTTACCAATCCGGTTAAATGGTCCGAGTGGTGTATCCGCAATGCCGTAAGCAACGCAGTAATGCTCACTTTCCCAGGCTCCTTCCGACCACATCAGGTAATATTTCCCGTTGCGTTTAAGCACAACTGCGCCTTCCGTAAAATTCTCGGGTGTTATCTCTTTGTAATAAGTTCCGTCATCAAAGGGAACGAGGCTGAGCAAATCATCACTTAGCTTGACTACGTTGCAATGGCCCCATCCTCCATAGTACATATAATATTGTCCGTCATCATCACGATATATAAACTGGTCGATGGGCTGCGCACCGTTATGGAATTTATCGATCAATGGTTTTCCCAACGCATCGATAAACGGACCCGCGGGGCTGTCTGATACGGCAATACCAATACCGCCGTATTCGTTATCGTTCTGGATATCGTTACCGCCAAAGAACAGATAATATTTTCCGTTTGCCGCAGTGATGGAGGGTGCCCACATAGCGTATTCGATCCACTTAACATTCTCTACTGAAATTACTTTCGGATGTTTGGTCCAATTAACTAAATCTTTTGATGAGAAAGCATCCATGTAAAGTTGGATTGTGTAAACCGGGTGGACTGTCTTAGGTTCTCTGGAAGGATAATGGGCAACAGAATCCGGATTATTGGGGAAATAGATATCCGAAAGAGTTGCGTATACCCAATATTCATCCCCAAAGACAATAGCCTCCGGATCGCCATACCATCCTTTGACAAAAGGATTTCCACTTGTCTTTTCTGTATTTGTTTTACAGGATACGAAGCATAAGGAGATAAAGAATGACAAAATGTATATATACCTTTTCATAATAGTGCTTTTTTACAATTTAAATAAGGATTTGTGGGACTGATTAATACTAAAAAAATACAAATATATATAAAATATCAGATCTTTGCATTAATATCATACAAACTCTTTCAACCGTTCAATGATGGGCCAAATTTCTTAATTGCAGGTTTTCTAAATTCTTTCCGGACACAACAAAGAACCGTATGGGCGGGCCACCGAAGAAACCCTGCTGTTTGTAGACAGCAGAACCGGTATGACCTAACTTAATTTTTATTTTTTCCGGGGTTTGAGTCCGGATATTGCCGCATACCTCAGCAAACCGGTTGTGTCTGCTGTACGCCATAGGGTGCTTGGGGTCTTGCAGAACGCATAAAAAAAGGCATCTCAATTTGAGATGCCTTCCTTAAGAATTAAACAAAAA
>DAIQOU010000622.1:0-2895 GCA_036787725.1 Bacteroidales bacterium | reverse complement strand
TGGATGCGGCTGCCCTTTCTGATGGACGTATTGTGCATGATCTTGAAGCTCTTGACCGACAAAAACAACAAGATGATACATTGGAACACGATGATCCGATAGAGGAAGTTTTGAAGTCGGATAAAATGTATTCACGTGATGTCTTTATCGTGCAATTCAAGGACATCACCATCCAAGTACAGGTTTTCGATATTATTCGGCTGAACAGTCTTAAGTATAAGGATCTTCCTGATGATGAATTAATGAAAGTCTATTTGTCCGATTTTATAGAATCTAAAAAGGAGTACGAAAAAAGCATTGAAGAAGCAAAAACTTTGGTTGTTCCTTTATCCGCTCCGGCTCCTTCGGTTGAAGAGCGGTTGGCTAAAATGGAAGAAAGCATTGAAATAATCTTAAACCTGTTACAAAAATGAGTTTGATCTTTCCGGACGAAATGTCTGAAATAAACGAGGTATCGACCGAAAAAATAATGGTCGGGAACGAAGGCGAAATACCAAAAAAAATAGCGGCTTCGGTTCTTGTTACAAATATAAAATCTTCGATATCGAATGAATTTGTAAAAAAAGAAGCCGGAAAGGGACTTTCTTCGAACGATTTTACAGATCAGGAAAAATTGAAACTTTCGACACTCGAAAATTACGATGACAGTGAAGTAAAAGAAGCCTTGTCCGAAAAAGCAGACTTGGACGACACGGGGAAAGTGCCGGTTTCTCAATTGCCTTCTTATGTGTCGGACGTTCACGAATTCGATACTTTTTCCGATTTTCCCGCTCAAGGTGAAAGCGGTAATATTTATATATCCAAAAACGACAACAAGCAATATCGATGGAGCGGAACGCAATATTCTCAAATATCCTCTTCGCTCGCAATAGGAGAAACGGCCGAAACGGCATACAGGGGAGACAGGGGAAAAACGGCTTACGATCATTCGCAAATCGAAAATAAAAATCCGCACAAAACAAACTTTAATCAGCTTGTTTTTTCGGAAGGAATCTCGGACAGCGGAGAATTGAAAAAAGCATTTTCCGACTGGCTGGGGGTCGGATCTGCGGGCGGTCTTATTTCGGTTAATTCTGTTGAAAGTTTCATCTGCAAAAGGAAAGGATGGATGGGGTCCTATGAAGGGATGATTGAAATAATTGATTTCGGAACTTTTAAGATGTTTCTAAAAACCGCAATGAGCTTGCCGGAGTGGGATCATTGGGCGGTTTCGGTTGAAGGATATATTACCGGAAGTCAGGAAATTTACTTTGATTCGGAGTTTCCCGTATTGAAACTCGGAACCGGTGTTCAGTCTTCGGAAAACGGTTTCAGCGTCGGCGACGGATATTATCAGGCAAGTCTTACGGGAGGGCAATCCCTTGTAATTTCCGATATTTTACCATCGGAGATGAAAGAGCAAAACAATCTGTTCAAAACGGTGCATTTCAATATGAAAGCCGATTTGAATGCAACATCGATCGAGCTGGAGATGACGGTAAGGCAATTCGGATCAATCCCTTCAACTCCTTTCGAAGGTGACCGGTACGCATCGGATAAAAACGGATCGGCCGAAATATACAGATTTGACGGTTCCGGCTGGGTGAAAGAATCCGACATGCCCGATTACTCCGTATTTGTCGACCATGCCGGGAAGTTTTACAATATACGGAACGGTAAAATATTTCTGTTATGAGCGGCTTGGTTGAAATATTAAGTTACATTTTCGGTACGGGCGGAATCTTGGGTTTTGCTTCCTATTTTCTATTTTTCAAAGCAAACAAGAGGATCAAGAATGCCGAGGCACAGGAGAAGGATCTTGAAAACCTGAATTCCGTGATCAAGATTCTAAAAGAGCAGGTCGAGTATTTAAATGAAGAACTGAACAGGTTAAAAAGCCGAATCGGAGAGAAGGACGGACTTATAACAAATCTTTACAGAGAAAGGGATATTTTGGAAAAGAAGTATTCACAGAAGAAAAGTGCAATCAATTGCGCCTATACCTGTGACAAGAAAGATTGCCCTGTTTTAATTAAACTTAAAGAACTGGAAGATAATGGCTGATGCAAACAAATTAATCCCGTTTATATTGAAATGGGAAGGAGGATTCGTTAACGATCCCAATGACTTGGGAGGAGCGACAAACAAAGGTATTACTATCGGGACCTACGAAACCTATTGCAGGAAGAAAGGCTATCCGAAACCTACGATAGAACGGCTGAAAAACATGTCGAACGAGCATTGGAATGAGATTTTCAAAACAATGTACTGGGATCGTTGGAATGCCGACCAAATAAAATCCCAGTCCGTTGCAAACATTCTGGTCGATTGGGTTTGGGCTTCCGGATCCTACGGCATAAAGATTCCGCAAAAACTCTTGGGAGTGGCCATTGACGGAATAGCAGGCCCCAAAACCCTCAAAGCGATTAACGATCGGGATCCGAAAAAACTGTTCGATGAAATAAAACGGGAACGTTTTGCCTTTATTGACAGGATTATTAAAAGCCGTCCGGCAAACAAGAAATACGAGCGCGGATGGAAAAACAGAATAAACGATATAAAATTTACCGAATGATGTATTTTATTTCCGTTTTCCGTAATATCATTTCCAAAATACGGTATATGTTTCCGATTTTGTGTGTTTTGTTTCTGTTTTCCTGCCAAACAACGGAAAGGATAGTTTATCAAACCCGCGTTGAAACCGTCCGCGATACCGTTGTTATCACAGAACCCGACAGCTCGTTTATTAAAGTTTTATTGAGGTGTGACAGCCTGGAGCAAATTTTTATTGAAACCCTGTTAGAGTACGAAGGAGGAAATAAATTAAAGCCGCCCGAGGTCGAAATAAAGAATAATGTTTTGACTGCAAAGTGTAAGACCGACACGGTTTATTACTCATTCCCGATCTACACGATT
>DAIQOU010000621.1:0-2895 GCA_036787725.1 Bacteroidales bacterium | reverse complement strand
AATTCATATCGACCGTCCCCACCTGTAGCCGTCACTTTTCCTCCCGGAGCTATGGTTACATTAGCAGTATGTAACGGTTCTCCTGCTTCATCTTTAATAATCCCGTATACGCTTCCGAATACTTCCGTTTCATCCTCACTGCAACCAAAAGGAACAATACAAATAAATCCGATCAGCAATAGAAAAATACCTTTTTTAATAATGTCAAAATGTTTCATAAATAGAGTGTTTAATTAAAAATTGTATGTTAATTGAATTCCATTATACCCGGGTAAGACAGAGAAGTTCCCCTTTTTGTTTTTTTGTATGATAATCCGTTTTCTCCCGTCGGAATTGAGGGCATCAATCAGACTGTATACATACAAAGCCGCTGCTCCGCCGATCATTATATTTCGGGCTGTCCGGTAATTATCGGCCTTATTGGAATAAGTAAGGATATGATCGATATTTTGTGTTTGTTTGATTTTTTTCCGGTAATTGACTCGCTCGTTTTCACAAAAAACAATCCCTCCGATCAATAAAACCTCTCCTCCCAACACCAAGCCTCCTTTCAGAATACTGCCTTTGTAAAACTGTCCCCATCCGGGCACTATTGCCGAACGAATCAGTCCGCGAGCCCCGTATTTGCGAGAGAAAGACACTTCATCAAATGTTGGCAGTTGTTCTTTCTTTCCCACTGCAAACAAGGTAAAGCAACGGTATCCGCTTGTTCCGTCCGGAAACGAAACATATTCCCAGTACTCATCCGTTTTTTGAGAAGTAATCTCCAGTTTTTCACTCTTCATCTGATAAGTAAAAGCATAGGTTTCCCTTTCCAAATGATCGGATTCCGTATTTTTCAATTGAATATCCGCATTCACCGTACCCGTTATTTCATTGGTTTGCCGGATATAGGTCGATAAATTGATCAGACAAGCATGGCGGGCTTCGTCCAAGTGCTGATGAGTTCCTTCCGTCACCCGGTAATAAAAAGAATCGTTTCCCGGCTTGGGCGGATCGGTCATCCAAACCGGCGCTTTGGGTTCGGATCGGTTTTGAATGCGCTGACAAAATCCCGGTTCAACCAGACTTCCCAGAATAAGAAAGATAAGTACTACCCTATTCATCATTACTCCGGTTTTTCATTTACAAAATTTTCTATCTCCCGACTGTATTCCATACCCGGAACAGCCTCTTCCAACGCATTCTTTAAAGCTTGTTGCCGAACTTTTCGAGCTTCCTTTTCATCTGCCAAAAAATAGGTCTCATAATCATTCGATCCGCTATTGTTTTGTCGGATCATACTGAAACTTTCTTTCAGCATATTTACGGCTGTTTTTTCAACATAATCCGCATAGGCAGCATAAAACATATCCCGCTCTTCTCCAATACTTTGATTGAGTTGAACATCCGACAACATTCGCCCTTTTACATGATTGGCAGCTCTCGTTGCATAGTGATTACAGGCGCTGTTCAATGCAGCCAAACGAGCGGTATTGATCGATTTAACATTATTGACGGTTCCGATAATTTCCACCAGATCCGGATTAGCTTCCAATTGCCCGTAATATTCGGTCAATTTTCCGTCCAGTGTACGAGCCGTACCATGTATCTTCCACCCTCCGGCCGTATACTCCTTTATTTTTTGTTTGACTTCTTTTTCAAATCCGACGGAACGGGAAGCATTATTTTTTCCCGCTCCGCAGGATACTACAAAGAATAAGATGAATAGACAAGGGAATAAATCCCTATAACTGATACCGTTCATTTTTTTCATACCTTATTTTTATTAATCAATGACTATTTCTATTTCACTTTCCGTTTTAAGTGTATCTCGCTTGACACTGTCTTGATGATTGTGTATGGGAGTATTGGGATCCACAATGATTCCATCGTTATTTCTCAATCCGAAATACAATGCCAGTGAAGTACCGATAAGAATCAATAAAGAAGCTGCCAACTGCAAAGGAGAAAGAAAAGAAATTCCGTTTCGCCGAACTTTTTTATCATCATTTATCTCCGGATCGATCGAATCCTCCAAATCATCTTCCTCTGCCTCCGTTTCTTCTTTTCCGGCCAGAAAACCGGCCAACCGCCGCATTCGTTCCAACCGATCATTACAGTCCGGGCAGTGCAAAAGATGAAATTGAAGTTCTTCTGTTTCGGCCAAACCGGATCGGTTATTTATATAGTCGAATAATTCGGAATCGGAATAGTTGTTACATTCTCCATTCATAGCTTAAAAGTTTTTTTGTTTGATAACCAATTCGTAAAAACGCTCTTTCAATCTTTTCTTCACCCGTTCTACATCTTTTCGCAACTTATTTTGATATTTTTTCTTTTGTTCGGACGACAGGTCCGGCCGGTCTCTTTCGGCAATCTCTTCATAAGATAAATCTTCAACATATACTCCCAACAAGACGCGTATCTTATCTTCTTGATTCCGGGTCAAGTGTTCATACCATGGCTCGGTTTTATTCCACAGAATATAACTCAACAAATTGCCCATCTCCACCTCATTTTTCAGATCGGCTTCCCGCAGCAAGTATACATCCAATCCTTCCTCTCCCGATTCCTCATTAGTTGCCTCATACTTAAGGATCTCTTCCTTCGAAAAATCGGGATCATCTGTAGATAAGTAATCCATCCTTATTTTCTTTACGGATTCAAAACACTTATTTATACAGATTTTTGCCATATAGTTTCGGAAATGGGCCGGACCTTTAAATTCCGGGTGATCCCCTTCCCTTATTTTGTCATAGATCAATAAAGCCGAATCGGCCCATGTATCATGTTCGGAATCCTGTTTGTATTGTTTGGATATATATTGTTTGGATGTGACAGTTCGAGAAATTTTTTTTATCAGAATATATATATCGTTCCAATACTCGGAATCGTCCAGTTTCAGTCGCTGTT
>DAIQOU010000123.1:0-10611 GCA_036787725.1 Bacteroidales bacterium | reverse complement strand
TCGGAGGTTTTGTTTTAAATGGGCTATTTTATTATCTTTGAGAAACTTTTAATTGTACAATGATGAGTAGTATCGATTACGACTTACAAAAAATAAAAGCATTTCTGTTTGATGTGGACGGAGTTTTATCTACAGAGTGTATTCCACTGCATCCTTCGGGCGAGCCGATGCGCATGATTAATACTAAAGACGGATACGCTATGCAGTTGGCTGCCAAACAAGGATATATTATGGGAATAATCACGGGCGGTAATACCGAAGCCGTAAAGATTCGGTTCAGCAGTTTAGGTGTTCAACATATTTATATGGCTTCCAAATGGAAGATTAATGATTTTAACGATTTTCTCGAAAAGACAAGCCTCCGGCTTGATGAAATTGTTTTTGCGGGAGATGATATTCCGGATTACCAAATCATGGCGAGAGTGGGACTTCCTGTTTGTCCGGCAGATGCAGTACCCGAAATTAAAGCCATCTCAAAGTATATTTCCGGAAAAAAAGGAGGAGAAGGAGTTGGAAGAGATATTATTGAACAAGTGATGAAAGCACAAGGTACTTGGATGCAGGATAATGCATTCGGTTGGTAAACTATACAAATAAATATGCTGAAAAATATTGCTGGTTATAATGTTATCCTGGGATCTAATTCCCCGCGAAGAAAAGAATTGTTATCGGGATTGGATATTGCGTATGAGGTAAAAACGCTTCCCGATATTGACGAGAGTTATCCCGATTATCTGTGGAAAGAAGAAATTCCGGTGTATCTGTCTAAACTGAAAGCGGATGCTTATGCGGAATATATGGAGGACAATACGCTGTTGATTACTGCCGATACTATTGTTTGGCTGAACGGAAAAGTATACGGAAAACCGGTATCGGAACGGGATGCTTCCGATATGTTGAATGCTCTTTCCGGTAAAACTCATGAAGTTATATCAGGTGTTTGTATCACTTCCAAAGAAAAACAAAAGGCTTTTTATGCCACTTCGGAAGTAAAGTTTGCTTCCTTGGACGAAGAGGAAATTGCTTATTATATTAAAAAATACAAACCTTTTGATAAGGCCGGTTCTTACGGAGTTCAAGAATGGATCGGTTATATTGGGGTCGAAAGCCTGAAAGGGTCGTTTTATAATGTGATGGGACTTCCCGTACGGCTCCTTTATAAGTATTTGAAAGAATGGGAATAGAAGGATACCTTTTTATCGATAGTCAATTGTGATAAAAACGATACGAACATTCAATCACCGCTTAAGTCGCCCGGATTTTGTGAACCCCGGTGAGTTGGTAGCTCACATGGGAGCCGTTCAGGCTCAGGATTATACCATGTCTAAGTGGGCTATTGCCGTACGGTTGGATTCGGGAACCCTGAATTCGGTTAATGACTCGATTCAAAAGGGAGAAATCCTGCGTACTCATATATTACGCCCCACGTGGCATTGGGTGGCTTCCGAAGACATTCGATGGATGTTGGAGTTGTCGGCCCAAAGAATAAGGAGGGCGTTTGATTCGTATGGGAAAAACTTCAAAGTAGACGAGAAATTGTATACCCGATGCAACATCCTCCTCGAAAAAATGCTGGAAGGAAATAGATCCATGACCAAACAGGAAATTGGATCCCGATTGGAGAAGGCCGGTATCCTCCCGGAGGCTTCCTTGTTGAATTTGTTTTTGGTGCGTGCCGAAACGGAGGGAATTATTTGCAGCGGCCCCGATAGAAACAATAAGTTTACCTATGCTTTATTGGAAGAACGGGTTCCTGCTGCCACAAAAATCCCTAAGGAAGAAGCCTTGGCCAAATTGGCGAAAAAGTATTTTAAAAGCCATTCTCCGGCCGGGCTTCCTGATTTTGTTTGGTGGTCGGGATTGGCTGTTTCGGAGGCAAAGCAGGCTGTTAATTTAATTAGCGCGGAATTAATCCGGGAAAAGTCGAGTACTGCTGAGGAATGGTGGATTCATCAATCTTCTCCGGGTATTTCCGTAAGGGAAGATGTCTTGCATTTCCTGCCTCCTTATGATGAATACCTGGTCGGCTATAAAGATCGGAGTTCGGTGTTGTCTCCCGAACATTATTCAAAGGCATTCAACAATTACGGTATATTTTACCGAGTAATTATGCACAATGGCAGAATTGTCGGAAATTGGAATAAATATATCAAAAACAAAGGTATTGAATTGCAAACTTCTTTTTTTGATCCGGGTTTTGTCGCGGATAAACAGCTGATTGAAGCTGCCGGAAATAAGTATAAAACATTTATTGCATAATTTTTTAATAAAGCACGTAACGAATTGGTGTTTCTCGGATTTAATTAGATAGAATGTATAAATTAAATTTGTTATGAAATCACTTATTCGCCATTCCTACGGACTGATTTTACTGTTATCTTGTTTGTTTTTTGCGTGTGAAGACAAAGTCGAAAGAACCCGTACTCTTACGGCAAATGTTCCTGTTTATATGGACTTTGAGGAGTTTAGAGCCACCAAAAGCGCTTTGTCTGCCCGGGAACTTATACTGCCGGGGAAAATTTGTATGTATGGAGATTATTTATTTATCAATGAAATTGGTGAAGGTATTCACATTATTGATAACTCCAATCCGTCTTCTCCTAAGAATACCTCTTTTCTCGAGGTAATCGGAAATCGGGAATTGACCGTGAAAGAGGGGTTACTGTTTGCAGACAGTTATATTGACTTAGTCTGTTTTGATATAAGTGATCCGAAAAATCCGGTAGAGATCGGCAGGTCCGAGAATGTATTTCCTTATGTATTGCCTGAGCCGGATAATAATTATCCGGTAGATGAGATTGATTTAAAAAAAGGAGTGGTAGTGGATTGGGAAGTAAAAACCATTACTCGAGAAGTGGACTTTAATCCCGTTCCGGAAATCTGTTATGATATGATGACTAATGCCTCTTCTTCTTCGTGGGCTTCTGCCGGCAATTCGAAGACCGTAACCGTAACCGGCTCTACCTCCAAGTTTACGATTAATGAAGACTTTTTATTTGCATTGGATGGAAATAGTTTATCTGTTTTTCAAATTGAAAGAGATAAAGTAACCAAGCTCGGAAGTGTTTATTGCGGTTACAGTCCCGAAACTCTTTTTTATTATGAGGACAAATTATTTATGGGTACTCCTTTCGGAATGCTGATTTATACAGTTGAAAATCCTCGATCGCCTTCTTTCTTATCTTTTACGGGGCATGTCTTGGGTTGTGATCCGGTAGTGGTTCAAGGTGATTATGCTTATGTAACGGTTCGCGCCGGGAATCTTTGCGGTCAGAATGCTAATATTTTGGATGTGATCGATATCCGTGATCCGAAACATCCGCTGATTAAAGCTACTTTTAATATGGAATGTCCTTATGGCTTAAGTATCGACGGCAATCGATTATTCGTTTGTGATAACGGATTGAAAATTTTTGATGCTACCGATCCTTTGACTGTAGGAAATCGTTTATTGTCTTCTTTCGGTGATATGAACGGTTTTGATGTTATTTCTTATAACGGATTATTGATGCTTATCGGAACGGACGGTTTGTATCAGTATAATTATTCCAATGCGAATGTTAGTAAATTAAGTGTCATTCCTGTAAAAAAATAATACTATGAAAAAAGTAGGTTGCTTGATTATACTGTTTTTTGTTATAATAAACTTGTCGGGACAAACTCCCGGGAAAGCCAAAGAATCGGGTTATTTCAATTTGACTTCCTTCTCCGGAATCATAGGAAGCTCGGATGATAATTTAGATACGAAGGAATGGATTTCTTCCGTAACTATGGTGAACGGTTATTCGTTTAATAAGCATTTTTCGGTGGGAGTAGGAGCCGGGGCCGAATTTTACAAGTATGCCGTCTTTCCGGTTTTTGCCGATTTCCGTTATAAATTTCCGATGCAAAATTATACCCCTTTTATTGCTTTACAAGGAGGCTATTCATTTGCCAATAATCATAAAAAATTGCTTGATATCTATAATCACAATGCTTCTTTTAAGAATAAAGGAGGATGGATGTTCGGTCCTCAAGCGGGTGTCGAATTTTTATTAAAACCCAACATAGGGTTGGTTGTCGGAGTAGGCTATCGATACCAGAAATTGAAGTCAGAGATAAAAGAGAGCACTTATTATCCGATGGAGGATGTAATAGGAACTACTTTTAACCGATTGGTTTTTACCATAGGAATTTTACTTAAATAGATTCTATTTACCTCCTTTCGTGAAGAATATCGACCTTATCGGAGGCGTTATCTCAAATAAATGTCCTACTTTTGTATTTTCAATGGATATTATTCATTCAATATATGAAAAGGAATTTATTTGCCTCCGTTATGGTTGCCGCTACATTATTAACAGCATGTAATTTACAAAAAGAAGAAAATACCGTTCCGGCCTCGGATGAAGTGATTATCGAAAAATCGGGAATAACCGCTCCTAATGGAGTGATGACTCCGGAGTTGTTGCATTCTTTCGGACAACTGTCGGATATCCGGGTTCTTCCGGAAGAAGGGAAAATACTTTACGGAATTACCTATACAGATATAAATCTGAACAAACGAAACAGAGAACTTTTCACGGTAGATATAGAAGGGTCGGATAATAAGCAGATTACCCGGACTGCAAAAAGCGAATCCGGTGCCCGCTGGGTGAAAGAAGGGACAAAAATAGCTTTCTTATACGAGGGACAATTATGGGAAATGAATCCCGACGGATCGGAAAGAACAAAGATTAGTGACATTGAAAACGGTATTCAAGGGTTCGACTATTCCCCGGACGGGCGAAAAGTGTTGTTTATCAGTGAGGTTAAATCGATTGAAAAAGCATCCGAACGGTATCCCGATCTGGACCAAAGCAGCGGACGTATTATTGAGGACTTGATGTACAAACATTGGGATGAATGGGTTGAGTCCGTTCCTCATCCTTTTGTGGCGAATCTGGACGATAATTCATTATCCGATATAGTGGATATTCTCGAAAATGAACCGTATGAATCTCCCCTGAAGCCGTTTGGCGGTATCGAACAACTCTGTTGGAGTCGTGACAGCCGTTCGGTGGCATATACCTGTCGAAAGAAAACGGGAAAAGAATATACCCGCTCCACCAATTCCGATATTTACTTTTATAACTTGGGGACAAAGCAGACTAAAAATCTTACGGAAGGAATGTTGGGCTATGATATAAATCCCCAATTTTCTCCCGATGGTAATAAAATGGCTTGGCTGAGTATGGAAAGAGACGGGTACGAATCCGATAAAAACCGATTGTTTGTAATGGACCTGACTACCGGAGAAAAATCGTACCTCACCGAAGATTTCGATTATAATACAGACGATTTTTGCTGGGGAAAGGATTCTACAGTTATTTATATAGTGGCTTGCGTGAAAGGAACTACGCAATTGCACTCCATCGATACCCGTTCTAAAGAGATAAAGACACTGACCAAAGGACAGCATGATTATGCGTCGGTGGCTTGGGCCGGAGATAAATTGGTTGCTCTTCGTCATTCCATGTCTTATCCGAATGAAATCTTTTCTGTAGATCTCAATACGTTGGAAGAAAAACAGTTGACGATGGAGAATACTCACCTCCTCAATCAAATAGAAATGGGGAAAGTGGAAGAGCGTTGGATAAAGACCTCCGATTATAAGGAGATGCTGACGTGGGTGATTTATCCGCCTAAGTTTGATCCCAATAAGAAATATCCGGCTATTCTGTATTGTCAGGGAGGCCCGCAAAGTACGGTAAGCCAGTTTTGGTCTACGCGCTGGAATTTGCAGATGATGGCTGCCAACGGTTATATAATAGTAGCTCCCAATCGTCGGGGATTGCCGGGATTCGGACAGGAATGGTTGGAACAAATCAGTAAGGATTACGGCGGGCAGAATATGAAAGATTATTTATCGGCAATCGATGCCGTGGCTGCCGAACCTTTTGTGGATGAAACCCGACTCGGATGTACGGGAGCAAGCTATGGCGGTTTCTCGGTGTATTGGTTGGCAGGGAATCACAATAAACGGTTTAAAGCTTTTCTGGCTCATGCGGGAATATTCAATCTGGAAGCTCAATACTTGGAAACGGAAGAAATGTGGTTTGCAGACTGGGATCTCGGAGGACCGTTCTGGGATAAAGCCAATTTTACGGCTCAACGTACATATGCTAATTCTCCTCATCATTTTGTTCAAAATTGGGATACTCCGATTATGATTACTCACGGAGAACTGGATTATCGGATTCTGGCCTCTCAAGGCATGATGGCATTCAATGCGGCGCAATTGCGGGATATTCCTTCCCGGATGCTTATTTTCCCTAATGAGAACCACTGGATATCGCAACCTCAAAACGGCGTTCTTTTCCAACGCGAGTTTTTCCGATGGTTTGATCAATGGTTGAAGGAGTAGTTGTTAATCCGATTGGAAAGAATATTAGATTTTTAATGGTGCTTAAGCTCTTTTTTTGTTTGTAGGACAGTTGTTCCGAAAAGTATTGAAAAGCTTTTTGAAGAAGTTGTCAACGTGTTGAGGAGCGTTTATTTTCATACTTCTTTTAGAAAGGGTGTAAATTAAGCGCGAGATTTTGATTCTGTTATGTTTAATTGCTTCCGAAGGTTATATGTCAAATTGCCTGTTTTCTTGATATTCGGTTAAATGGGTCTTGATCTTTTCATAAATTACTCTTGATCTCCGAGCTGAGAGATCAAGTTCTTTTTTCTTCCCGATAACGTATTATTTTTAGATTCTTAAAAATGATTAATCAGAGGATCGATTTCTTGATCCTGAAAATATCTTTTTAGGATAAGATTTAGAGTTATTGCTTTTCTTTTTTACTTTCTTTATCGTTTTTCAATACTGTTCGGGAATAAATAAATGATCGGCAGGATTCTTTTTTCCCATTTATTGTCCGAGTTAGCACCGGGTTATTGAGTTAGAGTTGGTTTTTCTGCCTTCATGACAGCAAAGTCATAATATTTATAGAGGCAATCGACATTTAGAAACCCCATTTCTTTTAACCACGCTAATTGAGTCTCCAAGGGTGTTCTTTTATCCAATTTTACTCGTTCCAATCCCGCCTCAATATCTTGATCGGACAATTCCGTTTTTGTAATTTTTTTTAACCAAGCAGTATGATATACTTCTTGCAAATAGGAGTTGGAGGCAAGTACCTGCTCTGCATGTATAAATACACCTCCGAAAGTTAGTCCGTCGAAAATTTTTCGATAAAGGATCTTTTTATTATGATCCGGCAAATGATGAATAGCCAATGAAGAAATAACGGCATCGTATTGTTCTTTTTTAATTTGAATGTCATTAATATCTGCATGAATAATAGCAACATGAGGATAGGCCTTCATTCGGTGATTGGCGATTTCCAACATTTCGGAAGAAATATCGATTAGTTCGATATGTGCTGTCGGATATTTTTGTAACACCATTTCTGAAAATAATCCGGTTCCGGCTCCAATATCCAATAGTACAGGTTCTTCTTTTTGCAGCATCAGATTCTCTACGGCTATTCCGTAGAAGTCATCGAAACAGGGAATAAATGATCTTCTCTGCTTATCGTAATTTGCGGCGATAGCATTGAATTGTTCTTCTATGTTATTCATAGGGAAATATTTTTAATTGAATTTTATGGGAGATTAGCCGTAGTAATCCGAGAGGAATAATAAAGGAGCATACCTTCTTATTTGTTGGTCAGCTCCTTTTATCTTAAATGTATTATTCCAATGATCAATACTTAACCACTAAAGGATTTTTCAATCCTTCTGCCGTATTTTCGATGTATTGTTGGAAATCCGAAATAGTCGGGAAACCAAACTTAGACCATCCGTAACCGGTATAATAAGTTACCGGAGCACCGGGTTGGTAATTCGTGATGCCCAATACATGTGAATAAGTATCCTCCTTTTGCGTTTTCGGATTTTTTACCTGATAGGTATCTACAAGAAAATTGGTCATACCGGCAGGAAAAATCAATCCCAAATAAACTCTTTCTACCATCTCGCTTTCCGGTTCGGCATAAACAATATATCCTTTGTCCAAAGCGGCTATGATGGAATCATTCTTTTCCCGTTTGGCGACACCGGCTGCTACTTCCATCGGTTCGCTTACTCCGTATTCTTGAGTTATCTTGGTTAATTGAGAACCGGCATCCAATGAAAAAGTACGAGTTTCCGAATAAGCAGCTCCATTTACTTCAATATCTTTATAAGTTAATTTGAAGGTGGTACGAAGCGGGCCGTTGTCCAATATTTCCTGAGAAGCGAAATTTTCGTTTAACCATAATTTCCCGTCTGCATAAGGAGCCATGGCCCCCGCTCCCAAAGAACGTCCTACTTTATAGTCATCTTGCCCTTCTCCGTGATCTTCGTGGTAGGAAGCCACTCCTTCCAGATCATTTTTATACCATTTATCAATGATCAACTCTTCCGTACGCTTGTACCAAGCATCGATTCCGTTACTGGGCCCGTCAATTTCGATTAAGGCCGGACCGTATACCCGAAATGCTACCCGATCGTTTTCCCAAGCAAAATCATCCTTGCGTTCAGTTATAAAACGTCCGTAAGTTTTAGCTTTGAAAGTTTCCGGAGCACCTTCCGTAATCGTGAATACATTGCTTTCACCTGCTTTTGTACCGGACGGGAAGATCAGTTTTCCGTCGTGAGTCAATTGAGAAGGAACGGTTTCTCCCGCAGCATTTTTCACTATGTAGGCACTCCCTTCTTTAAGCGTTACCTTTTCTTCCAAATCCTCCAACGGAATTTCTACCAACTCGGTGAGTCGGTCAAAGCCGGAAGGATTCTCCACTGTTACCGATAATACATTTTCTTCTCCTTCCGAGCTTTTTTTTCCTGAAGAAGAACAAGATGCCAATAAAGCAACAGAAGCAATTAAACAGAATACTTTTTTCATTTCATTTTACACTTTAATAATTAAACCGCAATAATATGATTAACGTAATTTATCGGCAGTAAAAGTATCCATATCGTCATAGTCGAGATTTTCGCCGCACATGGCCCAAATAAAAGTATAATTACTTGTTCCGGCAGCGGAATGGATAGACCAGGAAGGAGAAATAACGGCTTGTTCATTTCCCATAAAGATATGACGAGTTTCCTGCGGTTCGCCCATAAAATGGCAGACAGCTTGATTTTGAGGAACTTTGAAATAAAAATAAGCTTCCATACGGCGAGAATGAGTATGAGGGGGCATGGTGTTCCATACACTTCCTTCTTGCAGTTCGGTCATTCCCATTTGCAATTGACAACAAGGAACGATCTCACTCAATATGAGCTGGTTCAATAGGCGCTCATTGGAGGTGGCTTTGGAACCTAAATCGCGGGTTCTGCGCATTTCTGCCGTAATCTGTGCCGTCGGGTAAGCTTTGTGAGCCGGTGCGGAAGCAAAATAAAATTTTGCCGGTTGATCCGGATTATTGCTTTTAAATTGTACTTCTTTGGCTCCTCTTCCTACATATACGGCATCTTTAAAACTCATTTTGTATTCTATGCCGTCTACAACGACAGATCCTTCTCCGTCGATACAAATGATTCCCAATTCACGCCTTTCGCAGAAATACTCGGAACGGATCAGATCTACCGTTTCCAGCTTCAAGTTTTCTTTAACAGGCAATGCTCCTCCGATGATCAAGCGGTCGTTATGCGTATAAGTCATTAATACTGTATCCGCTTCAAATAGTTTTTCTACTAAAAATTCTGTACGAAGTTGTGTAGTATCGTAATGTTTTACATCATTCGGATGAGTTCCCCAACGTTCTTCTATTATTGTTTTCATTTTTAAATGGATTATTATATTATGTATATGCAAATATACATCAAGTTTTTTGTTAAACGTACACGGAGATCATAAATTCAGCCCAAAACCTTTTATTGGTAAGCGTAATCGAAAATCCAATTCTCAATCATCTCTTTATCGAATAATTTTCCGACCACCCGATAGTGAGAATCATTCAACGGATTTTTACCGGACAAGGATTCGGACATAACACCTTTGGCCGGTTGATAATAATTGGAATGTACAAATGATATTTTTCCTTCCCGGTAGTAAATAAAACCCACATGTCGGTCTAATCCGACTACAAATAATCCTTCTCCTTCAGCCCGGATGTGTTTTTCGATATCGGATACCGGTTTGTTGCGAAAACGATATAATTTGGAGGTCATTTTTCCTATCATTTCTTCGGATGCCAATTGAGCCCACCGAATACGCGGGATATTGAATCCCATATCCTTTAAAACAGTGGTAACAAAATAACCGCACGCGATTTTTCCTTTTTTGGGTGTTTGGGTATGTTCATGGAATGACCACTGAGTTCCGTACCATGCCTTGAAAAAGACGCCTGTTTCTTTTAACAAAAATTCCCGTGCTTCTTTTATGACTTGGTTTTGAGCGATGGTGTCCCCGATGTCCTTGTGTTTGACATATTCTCGCCGGAAATCGTCTCTCTTTAACGCAGCACGAGTTTTAAGCTCCGAATAAGAAACTTGTCCGCAAGCAAGAGAACTCGAAATCAGTAAAAACACCAACAGTGATTTTTTCATTTAGAGAAGGGAATTTAAGTGCCGGAAGATCCGGTTGATTTAGGGGTAGAGTTTAATTTATTTTAT
>DAIQOU010000620.1:0-2900 GCA_036787725.1 Bacteroidales bacterium | reverse complement strand
CCGGATAACATCCCCCCTTTGCTTCCGCACAGACAAATCGTTACGATCCGATTGTTCACAACCGGTTTGTTTGTAAGCTTCTTTCCGGACAGATAAATCATCCTTCGTACTCCTTTTCCGGGGGCCCTCTTAGATGTATATGCTCTATTTCTTCGGTGTCTCTCCGGAATTAGTTTCAAGGATGCAACGATTAATTTCTCTAACCGTATATTATTATCATCCCCGATGCAGTAATTTATTCGTCGGAAGGCGTTATTTCTTTCGTCGGACATGCTTCCGACATTTGTCGGATAGACTATCGACGAATGTCGGACGTATGTCCGACGAATAAATCACTGCGGCGAATGCGTTAAATTTATGCAATCGACAAAATAATTTTACGCAGCATTCCGAGGTTCCGCATCTCTCTCGAAAAAATAAGAGGCAAGATTACAGTTTCTTTAAAGAAATTATTTCATTGTTACTGGATTTTCTTTTGATCGTGCACCGTTGGTGCGGATATTCAAAATGAAATAAATAATCTTCGTATCCTTATCCTCTTATATTTTTATTATATTTGTTTACACAATGACAGTTCAGAAGCATATACCCGGGAAAGCAGATTAATAATTTCTTAACAATGAAAAATACACGGATTATATTTTTTTGTGCAATAATATTACCTTTTTCGGTTTTTGCGCAACGAATTACAGACTTACCTCAATTAAATAAATTACCCGTATTTTCAATTCACTGCATATTTCAGGACAAAGAAGGATACATATGGTATGGCACTTCCGATGGCTTATGTCGGGACGATGGGTATAATATACGAGTATTCCGTTCCGATTTACATACTCCGAATATAATGCAGAGCAATATAATATGGACAATTGAGGAAGATACTGAAAACCGGCTTTGGTTAGGAACGTTTGAAGGTGTTTACATACTGGATAAAGCTACTTTCAATATTTGTCAATTAGATTGTTCTGTCATAGGAAATCAAAGAGTAATCATGATTAAATCCGGGAGTGGCGGGAACATGTGGATAAGTACGGAAAACGGACTGTACCTGTTTGATTCGAAAGGAGAGTTAGGGGAGTCGTTTCCGATTGGAAGAGGAAATGGAAAGGTTGAATACCTGTACGAAGATAAAGAGTATGATATATGGATTTGTATAGGAAATGAAGGTTTGTGTAAACTGAATAAAGAAACAAAAACGATTGAAAGTTTTTCTGAAGGTAAATCAGCAAAGGAAAATTTTATAATTCAAGACCGAAACAATAATTATTGGGTTGGGACCTGGGGCGACGGTATTAAACGTTTTGTGCCGTATGCTTCGGAAAAAGGCCGATATATCGGGCAACCGGAATCTCAACTTAACGATGGCCGTATAATATCCATAGTACAAGATGAGGTATATGGATATATATGGACTACCACTTATTCCGGTATTCCGGCTTATCAAATAACCGAACAAGGGATGTTGCAACAAGTGGAAACTTCCGGCTTCATTCCTCCAAGCAATAAAATGCTGGTCGGCATTACCAAAGACAAAGATAAAAATCTATGGGTGCCGGGATATGATAGAAAAAGTTTCATTATTGATCTTAAAGATAATGGAATAAAAGAGTACAGAATGCCGGCTTTACAAGAAAGAATGAAGGGAAACCCCGGCATTGTAACGCTTTGTAAAGATGAGGATAATGTTTTTTGGGTTTCACAAGATCGTTGGGGATTGTGCTTATATAGCCCGGAAACGGATATATTAGTTCATTATTCCGATTGTTCCGACACGAAAAATCAACCTTTGTGGGGAATACCTTACCTTATAAAATCTAAAGAGAAAGGTAAAATATGGGCTATGTCCGAAGATACAAGAGTGTATGGGATTAAACAAATTGATTTAAACATGAAGATGGGAAGGTCCATTGACCTGAAAAAGATAACAGATAAACCCGGTATACTTAAAACAATCTATGAAGACCAATCCGGTAATCTTTGGATGGGAACAACAGCAGGCTTGTTTATTTATCGATCCGACTCTGAAAAGATTGAGAAGATTGATGATATTCCGGGTACCGTTACCGGGATTACAGAGACTAATGATGAAGCAATATGGATATGTGTAAGTAACAAAGGCGTATATAGATTAAAGGAAGAGGAATCTCATGCATTTTTTTCCCTTAACAAAAAGCTGTCTTGCATAGATGCAACTTCTGATGGCAAGTTATGGGTCGGTACGTCGGCCGGAGAAATATTATTGTTAGATCCTTCTGCACCGGAAACTTTTATTGATTACAGTCAATTGTGTAATATGAATGGAGATGTACTCGAAATGATTTTAGTGGATGAGTTCAACCATGTATGGATATTGACCAATCAAAAAGTAAAAGAGTTTAATCCTAAAAATAATGCGTACCACACTTATTCCGCTTCGGGAAAATCTTTTTTACTTGATCGGTTTTTACCGCGAGCCGCTCATAAAGCTAAAGATAACACCATCTTTTTGGGAGGAATACCCGGTTTTATTTCGATTGAATCAAGCAATAAATTAGAAAGTATCCCCAAACCAGTAAAAACAGTTATAACAGACATAAAAGTGGGCGAAAAATCGTTGTTTTTTGACAGACATATTTTTCTGCCCCCGGATGGTACTGTTGAAATTGAGCCTGATAGCTATAATATCGAGATTAATTTTTCAACGCTGGATTATTTGAACACTTCTCAAATCCGGTATGCCTATAAATTGTCCGGGGTAGACCGAGACTGGAATTATACAACAGATGGAAAAAATACGGCTTTTTATAATCAACTTGCTAAGGGGAAATATGTTTTTCAGGTAAAAGCTACAGATGAAAATGGTTTATGGAGTAACAATATTACAGAATTTACAGTCGAAAAATTGCCGGCATGGTATG
>DAIQOU010000619.1:0-2901 GCA_036787725.1 Bacteroidales bacterium | reverse complement strand
CCCAAAGTATTTGTATGGGAGTTAAAGGCATTAATGTTCCGAACAATATACTTGCGATGATCAGGAAACTTTCTGCTCCGTTGGTCGGAAGAATGAAGAGGATCGTTTTTTTTAAGTTGTCGTATACCCTTCTTCCTTCTTCCACCGCTGCAACAATGGTGCTGAAATTATCGTCTGCCAGAATCATTTCGGAAGAATCTTTGGTTACCTCCGTTCCTTTGATTCCCATAGCAATTCCCACATCTGCTTTTTTCAGGGCCGGAGCGTCGTTTACTCCATCTCCGGTCATGGCACAAATGGCGCCTTGTTCTTGTAATGCGGTCACCAATTTCAGTTTATGTTCCGGTGTGGTCCGGGCGAATATATCGTATTCCGGTGCCGCATCTGCCAATTCTTTATCCGACATTTTCTCCAACTCCTTTCCCGAGAGGGCTTTGGTTCCGTCTCCGATTCCCATTTCCTTTCCAATGGCTTTGGCAGTATCGATATGATCTCCCGTAATCATTTTTACCCGGATACCGGCTTCGGAACAAGCTTTAATGGCTTCAATAGCTTCCTCTCTCGGAGGATCGATAATTCCTGCCAATCCCAAAAAGACGATCCCGTCTTGTATGTCTTCGTGATCGATAGAGGCAGCTTGGTTGTCGACGATTTTATAAGCAGCACCCATCAACCGTTGTCCCTTTTGAGCGAGTTGTTGCATTTCCTCTTCCCAGTAAGGACGATCGAAGGCATCGATTCCCGATTTGGCTCTTTCTTTGGAAGCCATATCCAGTAAACGATCGGGAGCTCCTTTGATAAAGATGATTTTTTTCTCTCCGGTATCTACCAAAACAGCCATGTATTTATATTCCGAATCAAACGGAATAGTAGATAATCTTTTTATATTGAGTTCTTTGAGATCTGCTTTGTCGTATAAAGTGACCAGTGCTCCTTCTGTCGGGTCTCCTTTGACGATCCAACGGTCGTTTTCGTCTAAACCGAGGGAGGCATTGTTGCAATAGTAAAAACAATCGATTAATTTAGTAAGTATCGGTTCTTCTTTGAAGTTCACCTCTTGTCCGTTGTTCATTATTTTTCCTTCCGGAGCATAGCCCGTTCCTGTTACTTTGAACCGATCATCCCGCGTAATCACTGTTTTTACGGTCATCTCATTTTTAGTGAGTGTGCCTGTTTTGTCGGAACAGATAACGGAAACGGATCCCAAAGTTTCTACTGAAGGTAGGGTACGTATGATGGCTTTTCTTTTTGCCATATTTTGCACACCGATCGCCAAGATGATGGATAATATAGCCGGTAAACCTTCCGGGATGGCGGCTACGGCCAATCCTATGACCGACATCAATAACTCACCGGAAGGATAATCTCTGAAAAAGTAGCCGAATAAATAGATAATAACGGCGACTCCTACAATTACGGCGGAAATCGTTTTCCCGAATTGAGCCGTTTGTTTCAATAAAGGAGTGGTTACGGGCTTCATTTCGGAAATCATTTCGTTGATTTTCCCTATTTCCGTATCTTTTCCCACGGCCACTACAATACCGGCACCTGTTCCGGAACTGACGGTGGTACTTGAAAAAGCCATATTATTCCGATCACCGAGCATGGTGTCCGGTTCTAATGTTTTTGTTTCCTTTTCCGAAGGAACAGATTCTCCTGTAAGAGGAGATTCTTCTATTTTCAGGTTATGAGTCGTTAATAATCGTAAGTCAGCCGGGACTTTGTCTCCCGGGTTCAATAAAACAATATCTCCGATGGTTAACTCGGTCGCATCTATTTCGGTTCTTTCTCCGTCCCGGATTACGGTAGCTTTCAGCGAGAGCAGGCTTTTTATGTCTTCCAGTGCCTTTTCCGCTTTATTTTCCTGAAAAAATCCGATGGCTGCATTAATCACGGCAACAATAATGATGACGATAGTGTCCACATAATGTCCGAGAATGGCAGAAATGATAGCCGCTATAAATAAAATGTAGATCAATATATCGTTGAAATGCTGTAAAAAACGGATGATTCCGGATTGTTTTTTCTTCGAGGGAAGAATGTTTTCACCCCATTCTTTTAACCGTTCCGCTGCTGCTTGTCCGGAAAGTCCGGATTCTTTGTTTGAATTTAATTCTTGAATGATGGTCTCGATATCGGTTGAGTACCAACCGGATTGTTTTAATCGTTCCGTATTCATAATCGGATTGTTTTTGAAGTTTATATTGCAAACACAGGAAATGTGCCGGGAGTTCATATTTTAACATTTAATAAAAAAAACAAATGCAAAAGGTCCGGTGTTATAATTCAAATCGGAAGAATATTACTATTAAATAAAAACGATATGGATTTAAAGATAACAGAACGAGATCATATGCAAGGGAATCCGGAAGCTCTCGTAGAATTGGTAGAGTATGGAGATTATCAATGCCCTTATTGCAAAGAAGCTTATTACATCGTGAAGGAAATTCAAAAGAATTTGAGATCGGATTTGAAGTTTGTGTTCCGTAATTTCCCCTTGTCCGAAATGCATCCGTATGCTTTGCATGCCGCTCTCGCAGCCGAAGCAGCCGGGGCGCAAGATAAATTTTGGGATATGCATGGGATGCTGTATGAAAATCAGGAATATTTAGATGACAATTATTTGATTGAGTATGCAAAGGACTTGGAGTTGGATATGGCCCGGTTTGAAAAAGATTTCGGCAAAAAAGAATATTATCAAAAAGTGAAAGATGATTATGCTTCGGGAATAAAAGCCGGCGTCCGCGGAACTCCTTCTTTTTATGTAAACGGCAAAAAGTTTGAAGGAAACTGGATGGATGCGTCCTTCTTGGAATATCTGAAATCGTTTATTTAAAGGCAGACGAGCTGACCTTATATGTAACATATTCTTACTATTACAGCTTCTTTTCGCACAACGGG
>DAIQOU010000618.1:0-2906 GCA_036787725.1 Bacteroidales bacterium | reverse complement strand
ATAGAGGTTACAAATGCCCTCTATCCGATCGTTTTTGTAACGGACGACTACGGATGGTTGGAAACAATCGATAATTTCAATTCAATCCGGGAACGGTGGCAGACATGGAAAGAAAAAATACGAACGAACCGCCAAGGCAAGGTACTGGAAGATTACTTGCTGCTTAACGATGAAACATACGACAATAAAAGGAGATTATTGAACCGGCTCAAAGCCGATCCGTTCCTGCAAGTATTCTTCTTCGGAATTTACCGCTCTTATTACGGCAATCCCAAATATACGATAACCATTCCGCTTATAACGGGAGAAAAAGAATTCCGGATCAAACGAAGAATGGATGAATACTTGGACCAAACAGGTCGAATAATTATCCGGATGGAAGGACAAGAGACCGAAAAGGAGGAAAATACGTACCAAGCACGATATTATGTTGATCCCGGATCTCATACCATCGATGCCCTTTGCACAGAATATACCTCCGGAACCTGCCGGGTAGAGATAAAAGCATTCTCTCTCCGGGAATAATGTATAAAAAACAACAGATCAACATACAATGAAAGAACAGATTGTAGTCGTGGAAGGCGCTTTATGCCGGTGTATATTCGGCAGTATACCCGACAGATTAAGAGTACTGTCCCAGAAAAAAGAATATGCCAACAACAATAAACTCATCGGAACCACCCTTGAATTGGGAGCTACCTTCGAGAACAACTGCTTCGGACCTTGTCCCAAGCTGGGAATCATTCCGCCGCCCTGTCGGGTGATGGTCACGGGATGGGTGGATTTTTATCCGAAAGTAACCATCAGCAACGGAGGAAAAATATTGGTTGAGAATAGCCGGGCCATTTGTGCGGCAGCCGGAGTTCCGTGTATCGAAGTGATTTGGCACGGACAAGTGGAAGAACCGGCATTACACAATTTCCGGAATGCCGACCCCGAAACGTTACGATTGTTAAACCCCCTCTCCGATCCGGAAGAAATGACTAAAAAGAAAAGGAAACATACGGGATTGGAATTTAACGGAAAAACGATTTAGAATAAAAACAGCACATGCTATGAATAAAGGTGTTAAGAGAATCGGAGCCCGAAATTTGGACAAAGGACCTTCTTTTTTGGAGGGAGATAAACCGGGTATTTATTTTATACAAGAATGGCTTCCCGACACAAAAGAACACGAGAAAATAAATGTACATTGGTCCCTCCGATATAAAGACGGCCTATTAGACCGAGCTGTACAGCCGGAAATCGTCTTCAAAATTCCCAAACACAATTGCGGAGGAATCCCGTATGTCTTATCTGCTTGTTTAATGGGCAGTCGAGGGAAGGGAGAAGTCTATATGAATATTACGGGATATTGCGAAGAATTGGTCAGGTATGCCCAATGGGCCATGGAAGAAAGCGGCTCCAAAGTGGAAATTGCCGACGACACCATCTCTTGGGGACTTCCGGCCGAGATCCATATTGCCACTGAAGGCTTAAACGGCTATTTCCTTGCATTGGAAGTATTTGCGATGAAAGGTTCAAAACCGTCGGAAAAAAATGACTTTCGGTTGGAATCCCATACAGTGGAATGTATTGACGGAATGCTGGACTATGTTTTTGAAAATACTCATTCCTGGTTCACCAAACTGAAGGCGGCAAGGAAATTGAAAGCGGAACAGGAAGTATACGTAAAAGTAAAGTGGAAAGGTA
Source organism: Bacteroidales bacterium (assembly GCA_036787725.1). Classification (GTDB taxonomy): domain Bacteria; phylum Bacteroidota; class Bacteroidia; order Bacteroidales; family Azobacteroidaceae; genus DAIQOU01. Next base: position 1,214 of record DAIQOU010000618.1, on the reverse strand, counting down.
TTTGTATCCTGGACGAAAACGGAGAAGAAGCCCATGCCCGGTTTTTACGATTCAAAAATTCAATCGGCCCCAACTACCGCTCCTCCAAACCCAAAAACAATACTATTTTACGTATAGGACAACAGGAGGGGGATCCTGCAGAATACGATCATTGTACTTTTTCCCGGATAACGATAATGGATCATATGCTTTATTGCGGTATTTCAATACCGTATACGGTATTCAAAAAGGGAAGGGTATCGATCAACAAGAATAGACACTTCATAAAGAAAGTATTTATCTATTTCGATTTTAATAAATCCAATTTGCGTCCCGATGGTATCAAAGCATTGGATATTCATACCGAATTTCTGAAAAACAGGAAATTGACCATCAAGTTGGAAGGACATACCGACGATCGGGGAACGGAAAGATACAATGATTCGTTGGGATATAAACGCGCCGTGTCCGTAGCAACCTACTTAAAAGGAAAGGGAATCGATCCGGACAAGATAGAAGTGGTGAGTTTTGGCGAATACCGCCCGGTCCTTGCTGCGGAAACAGAACCGGAACATGCGGAAAACCGAAGGGTGGAAATGTCTTTCGATGTGTATGAAACCAATGAAGATGCCATTAAATACGACACAATCGCTCCACCGCCGGGAGATGAAAAAAGATTGGTAAGCCTTGACATTGACGGATTCAACAATCAAGGCTGCCTGAAGGAAAAAGAACATACTCACCCGGCAGAAACCCTATGGATCGATCACCAAGGCGTAAAGCATCCGATACCGCTCGAATTGATAAAAATGAATACCCTTCACAAAGAAATCTACTCCAAAATGCACCAAATGGACTTTTTTGGGGTATTGCTGTTTAGTCCGACCGGATTCACGGGACCCTTCGGCGGAATCTCATTTTGGGAAGACCATTTGAAAGTATTCGCTAATGCGTATGCCTTGGAATTGCATTCTTGTGCCTATTATTCGGTCCCCAAACGCAATACCTTATCGCTTACCGCTTATCCGGATACATGGGTAGCCACTCATTTTCAATTTAATTTTAAAGAAGATTACTTTTTCAAATCTATTAATTATGTTTTGTTAGGTAAATTATAAGAACTTATTGAAGACCCTCAAGGTAAAAGAAATTCCTTGAAAGGTTTTAAAACCTCAGCGATAGACCGTAAGAAGATGTCTCCTTACTTCTTTCTTCTACTTTCTTTCTCTGCTTGG
>DAIQOU010000122.1:0-10678 GCA_036787725.1 Bacteroidales bacterium | reverse complement strand
TATGGTATGATCAACCGGCGAAGCTTTGGGTAGAAGCACTTCCGTTAGGAAACGGACGATTGGGGGCCATGGTATTCGGAGATCCTGTTTCCGAACAAATCCAACTCAATGAAGAAACCATCTGGGGAGGCAGTCCTTACAATAATACAAACCCGTTGGCCAAAGATGCTTTGGGTAAAATCAGACAATTGATTTTTGAGGAAAAATATGCCGAAGCTCAAGAACTTTGCGGAAAAACCATTTGTTCGACTACTGCAAACGGAATGCCTTATCAAACTGTCGGCAGTTTATTCTTAGACTTTAAAGACCGGGAAAACCACCGGGATTATTATCGGGAATTGGATATACAGCGCGCCCTTTCAACCACTTCTTATTCGGTCGACGAAGTAAAATACAAACAGGAAGTTTTCACTTCCTTTACCGATCAATTGGTGATTATCAGGTTAACCGCTTCTCAAAAGGGAAAAATCTCTTTTGATGCCCGTTATTCCACTCCTTATCCGGATGCCGACAAATCAATTTATAAAAAAATGCTCCGGTTAGACGCAAAAGCTTCTTCCCATGAAGGAATAGAAGGGAAAGTACGGTTTACAAGTTTGACCGATATAGTAAACGACGGAGGAAAACAGACCGTATTATCCGACAGTATTATTTCCGTTCGCAATGCAAACTCAGTCACCATTTATATTTCCGTCGGAACTAATTTCATTAATTACAGAGATGTTACAGGCAACTCCTTAAAACAAGCAGAACACTTTATGAAGAACGCCGGAAAGAAATCATATGATAAATTCTTAGCCGATCACATCGGTTATTATCGTCCATTTTTTGATCGGGTTTCATTGGATTTGGGAAGAAACGAACAAGCCGATAAACCAACCGATCGACGGGTGGAAGAATTTGCTTCCCGGTTTGATCCGCAACTGGCTTCGCTGTATTTTCAATTCGGACGTTATTTGCTGATATGCAGTTCTCAACCGGGAGGGCAACCGGCCAACTTACAAGGTATATGGAATTATCGTTTACATGCTCCTTGGGATGGTAAATATACGACTGATATCAATGTGGAAATGAATTATTGGCCCGCAGAAGTAACCAATTTGCCGGAAATGCACGAACCTTTTTTACAACTGGTCAAAGATGTAGCCCTCACCGGACAAGAAACCGCCAAGATGTATGGTTGCAGGGGATGGACGTTACATCATAATACCGATATTTGGAGAATGACGGGAGCGGTCGACGGATCCCGCTACGGAGTATGGCCTACCTGCAATGCATGGTTTTGTCAGCATCTGTGGGACCGGTATTTATTTTCGGGAGATCAACAATACCTTTCCGAAGTCTATCCTTTGATGAAAGGAGCCTGTGAATTTTTTCTTGACTTTCTGGTGCAGGAACCCAAAAACGGATGGATGATAGTCGCTCCCTCCTATTCTCCCGAAAACATTCCCGACTTCAATAAAAAGATAAATGCTGCGGTCTACGGAGGATGTACCATGGACAATCAAATGGTATTCGATTTGATGTGGAATACGATTCAGGCAGCTGAACTGTTGGGAACAGACAGTAATTTTGTCCGGGAACTGAAAGAGATGACAGACCGGCTGGCTCCCATGCAAGTAGGACAATACGGTCAACTGCAAGAATGGATGGAGGATTGGGATATTCCGACAGACCGTCACCGGCATATTTCCCACTTGTGGGGATTATATCCGGGATATCAAATTTCGTTGTACAACTCACCGTTGTTGTTCGATGCTGCAAAAAACACCCTGATTCAGCGTGGAGATGCTTCCACCGGTTGGTCGATGGGATGGAAAGTCTGCCTGTGGGCTCGTCTGCTCGACGGTAATCATGCCTACAAGTTGATTACCGATCAACTAAAACCGACCACGGAAGAAAGCGGCCAAAACGGCGGAACGTATCCAAACTTATTCGATGCTCATCCGCCTTTCCAAATCGACGGTAATTTCGGCTGTGCAGCCGGAATTGCGGAAATGCTGGTGCAAAGCCATAACGGTGCGATTCATCTTTTACCGGCCCTGCCGGATGTGTGGTCTTCGGGAAGCGTGAAAGGATTACGTTGTCGCGGAGGTTTCGAAATAGTCGAAATGACATGGAAAAACAACCGGATAGAAAAGGTAATCATCCGATCCGGATTGGGAGGTAAACTTCGTCTGCGCACCGACGCCGTATTACTGCATAATAACAAACCTTTGGAAAAAGCGAAAGCTTCCGGTTCTAACCCGTTCTTTTCTGTTCAGCAAATCAGAAAGCCTCTCATCTCTCCTCTTGCTCAACTGAATACCGATCCCCAAATTGATATTCCGGTGGTAGAAACAGATACCAAAGCCGGGGAAACCTATACTTTTTCCGTCAATCCTTTACTCATTCGGGAAAAAGGAAAAACATATGAAATACTGCGGGATACTTCTTTTACTTTATATCAAACATTCATCAAGGAACAAAAATACCGCCCTTATATACAACCGGCCTTGCCTCAAGTAACCGGTATAACCTCCCGGGAAGGCATTGTATATTCCAAGACAGATTCTCCCTTCGGCCTGCGCGAATTACATTTGAATATTTATCGTCCCGAAGGAAATGAGGTGCTTCCTGCGTTACTGATGGTTCACGGAGGGGGTTGGAACTCGGGAGACCTTACGCTTCAGATACCTATGGCGCAACAAATTGCGTCCAAAGGCTATGTTACCGTCCCGGTAGAATACCGACTGATCCCCGAAGCGTTGTATCCTGCCGGAGTTTTTGACCTGAAAGAGGCCGTTCGTTGGTTACGAACTCATGCCCGAGAGTACGGTATTGATCCGAAACGTATTGCTGTCTCCGGTTGCTCGGCCGGAGGACAATTGGCGAACCTGATCGGCACCACCAACGGAATGAAAAATTATGAAAGTATCCGAAGTAATACAGCCGTTTCATCCGATGTTCAAGCAGTCATTAATTTAGACGGAACATCCGATTTCACCAATAAAGAGGGAATTGATAGAGCTCGTAGCGCAAAAGAAGCCGGTCAACAATTGCCAATTGATGCCGTTTGGTTGGGGGGTACCTACGAAGACCGAAAAGAAACGTGGATAGAAGCTTCTCCGGTGTATCATGTATCTTCCAAATCGGTGCCGGTTTGTTTTATAAACAGTTCCATTCCCCGGTTTCATTCCGGAAGAGACGAGCAAATTGCCAAAATGGATCGATTCGGTATATACTCAGAGGTTCATACACTGGAAGATACTCCCCATCCTTTTTGGTTTTTCCATCCATGGTTCAATAAGACTACCGAAATTATGGTTAATTTCTTAGATAAAATATTGAAATGAAAAACCGGGAATATTAGACTTTATTAATAGATTCTTTAGGATAGTATTTATTAAGCGGTTATCAAATGTCCCTGATTTTTCTATCGGAGATCTTCCCGGTAAAGCAAAGGAGAAAACGAAAAATTTGTCCGAGCGAAACGTAGCGAAGTGAGTTTCTTTTCGTTGAAGATTGATAAGATATTGAATAATAATACTCTATTACTTAGAAGCTTTTTTCCCAATTAATTGTATATTTATATAACTTTATAATCCGATACGAATGCAATTGATCCACACAAATTCTGCCCGCACAATAAAAACAACCGGAAGAAAGATATTCTTTCTTCTATTCCCGGTATTCCTATCCCTCCGAATTCTCGCGCAGCCTCCGCATGTCTTTACCCGATACACTACTGAAGACGGGATTTCTCAAAAAACGGTAAACAGTATGTTGCAAGATCATAAAGGAAATATATGGTTTGCTACTTGGGACGGAATCAATAAATTTGACGGGTATACATTCAAGAACTACAAAGCTTATCCGGGAAACCGGACGGGGCTCACCAATAATCGGATAGATTATGTTGCAGAAGATAAATACGGCTATATATGGTTACTTAATTATGATAGCCGGGTTTACCGCTTCAGCCCTCGTACCGGACGGTTTGAATCCGTTCCATACAGTAATTATCATGCTAAAAAGATCGATATACTTGATTCCGGAGATGTGTGGATAACGACTGAATACGAAGGACTTATTCAAGTAAAGACCCGACCGGATGATCATACCCTTACTGCCGAGAATTTTTCACGTATTCATAACATCCCCATTATTGAAACAATCAACCGTATAGTACAAGATACACAACAAAATCAATGGATTCTTACAAATAACGGAATCTACTTGTTACTTCCGGAATCACCTGTTCCAACTTCATTTTTTGTTGAGAATTTACAAACGAACAGGGAATACGAACAACCTTTTTACGCCCTGCTGGAAAAAGAAAAAGAGATATTCTTCACTTCCAACCAAGGAAGGATATGGTGTTATCAAAAGCAAGGAGGACGTTTTAACTTATTAAAAACACCTACCGGATCACATATCATTTCTATCGATTCGTTACCGGGAAACAGACTTTTATTGGGTACGAGAGAGGACGGCTTTTTAGTTTATGACCTCATTACTTCCGAAACACAACATTACAATACGTCAACCGCTCACCGGTTGAAAAACAACCGCATCGTATCCGTTTTTATCGACAGTTACCACGAAGCTTGGATCCAATTGGAAGGTACGGGTATCACTCATTTCGATCCCGTAACACGGGAAATTACTCATCATACAATCAAAGATAAAAACGGGCAAGAAATGAATTCCCAACAAGGAACATTCATTCATGAAGACATTCACAAAAATCTGTGGATACATCCTTCCGGCGGAGGATTTTCTTTTTACGACCGGAAGAAAAAACAACTTATTCCTTTTTATAATAAAAGTTTACAATCCGGTTGGAACTCTTCCAACCGAATGACGGCGGCATTTTCCGATAATCAAGGGAATTTATGGTTATCTACTTCCAACAACGGAATTGAAAAAGTGACTTTCAATTATAATGCTTTCTCTGTCTATCCCATGAATACAAATGATCCGGAATCGCTTGAAAATGAAGTCCGGGCTGTTTTCGAAGACAAAGACGGATTATTATGGATCGGGAGTAAAGACGGAGTTATACGAATTTATAATAGTAAAATGGATTTCTTGGGTTATCTCACCCCAACCGGGAATATATCACCGGATATAAAACAGCAGCCGGGAATGGCTTATTCCATTACGCAAGATCACAAGGGGACGATCTGGATAGGAACTAAAGGAGAGGGACTGATTGCACTCACTCCAAACCCGAACGGCCGGTATTCTTTAAACTATTACAAACACCGGATTGAAAATATTTACAGCCTGAGTGATAACAATGTATATTGTGTATATGAAGATGCTAAGGGGAAAATATGGGTAGCTACTTATGGAGGAGGTTTGAATTACATCGATTATGATGAAAATGATGAAATTATTTTTATCAACCATCGCAATCACCTCAAGAATTATCCTATTTATCAATGTTATCGTACTCGCTTTATTACCTCCGATTACACCGGGAATATCCGGGTAGGCACTACTACCGGCATACTTTCATTTAAAGATGATTTTGTAGATCCCGAAAGGATTGTTTTTAACCATTCCACTCGTATTCCCGGCGATATAAACAGTCTCAGCAATAATGATGTGCACAATATTTATCCTACAAAGAAAAAAGAATTATACGTGGCAACCTTTGGAGGAGGCTTGAATAAATTGCTCTCTTCGGATAGAGAGACAGTCCAATTCCGTTCGTATACTGTGCAAGACGGATTGCCTTCCGACATCCTGTTATCTGTACAAGAAGATCTCCAGGGTAATTTGTGGATCGTGACGGAAGAAGAAATCTGTAAATTCTCCCCCGACAACCATACCATTGAAAATTACACTTCCAAGTTTTTCCCTTTACCGTTGAAGTTTAATGAAGGAGCCTCCGTCTTAACCCGTTCGGGAAATATAATCGTCAATACCACCAAGGGATTGCTTGTGTTTAATCCGGATTCCATCCGAAAAAGTGACTATGTCCCTTCCGTAGTATTCTCCTCTCTGCAATTAGGAGATAAAATTATATCTCCGGAAGATGAACACGGCATATTGAATGTCGATATTGACGACACCCCGCAAATTACTCTTTCTCATAAAAACAATGCTTTTACGATACAGTATGCTGCATTGGATATGCAATATCCGGAAGATATTGCTTATGCCTGTAAACTGGAGGGTTTTGAAGAGGATTGGAATTATGTAGGCAAAAGGCGTATTGCCACCTATACCAATTTGCCGAAAGGAGAGTATACTTTTATGGTCAAATCCACGAACAGTGACGGCGTGTGGACCGAAAATACCCGTTCCTTATCTATTAAAATACTCCCTTCTTTTTGGGAAACACCCTGGGCATATTTAATTTATATATCGGGACTGATAATAATCATATTGGTAACGGTCTATATTTTATTTTCATTCTACAGACTCAAGAATGAAGTGGTGATCGAACAAAAAGTATCGGATCTTAAACTGCGATTTTTCACCAATATTTCACACGAACTGCGTACCCCTCTTACGCTTATTGCCGGCCCGGTCGAACACATTCTTCATCATTCCAATCCGGATAAAGAGGTTCGGGAACAACTGACTTTGGTAGAAAAAAACATAAACCGAATGCTCCGTTTGGTAAACCAACTATTGGACTTCCGTAAAATCCAAAACAAAAAGATGAAAATGCAAGTGTGTCGGATGGATATTATTCCTTTTATTCGACATATTATGGAAAGTTTCCAAACAATGGCCGAAGAACAGCAAATAGAGTTTGTGTTCGAAAACCGATCATCTTCGGGTATATTGTGGGTCGACCCGGACAAACTCGAAAAAATCCTGTTTAATCTTTTATCAAACGCATTCAAATATTCTCCTCAAGGGAAGCAGATCAACGTGTCTGTGACAGAACAGGAGAACTACCTTCATATCAGCGTACGAGATCAAGGAATAGGGATTCCCGAAAACAAACAAAAATCCTTATTTGTCAGGTTTGAAAACCTGGTTGACAAGAATTTATTCAATCAACCGTCTTCCGGTATCGGACTCTCGTTGGCCAAAGAATTGGCGGATATGCATAAAGGTCAAATTACGATTGAAAGTAAACCGGGAGAAGGGAGCAACTTTACGGTCATATTACCCAAAGGGAAGGAACACTTTGATGAAACGGCAGAATTCATTCTTATGGACGATGTCAAACCGAATACACCGGACCGGCTTCCGGAATTGCGGGTAATACAATCCGAGGAAGAAACGGATCCGAGTATCCCCAAAGAGACCATGTTGTTGGTCGAAGACAATTCGGAACTCCGTTTCTTTATGAAAACCGTCTTTAGTAAACATTTCAACATTATTGAAGCGGAAAACGGTGCTATCGGCTTAACTAAAACCCGGGAAGTAAATCCGGATATTATTATCAGTGATGTAATGATGCCCGAAACGGATGGTATAGAAATGATGAAAAAAATAAGAGATGATATGAATACCAGTCATATACCGATTGTATTGCTTACTGCTAAAAGCAATATAGAAAGTAAAATCGAAGGATTGAAATTCGGAGCCGACGACTATATAACCAAACCTTTCAGTGCAACTTATCTCAAAGCTCGTATTTTTAATTTGTTGGAACAAAGAAAAAAGCTGCAAACACTGTATTGCGCAACTTTTGTTGCTGTAACCGAAAACAGGAAAGAAGAAGATAAGATACATATCCCCGCATTATCTGCAAACGATAAAAAATTCATGGACCGGTTGTTGGAATTAATGGAAACAAATATGGACAACAGTACCTTAATTGTAGAAGACTTGGCCACCGGACTGGGAATGAGTCGTTCGGTATTTTTCAAAAAGCTGAAATCGTTGATCGGCTTGTCGCCTGTGGAATTTATAAAAGAAATCAGAATGAAACGGGCTGCCGAACTGATTGAAGAAGGAAGCAATAATATGTCTCAGATTGCTTACATGGTAGGATTCAGCGATCCTCATTATTTCAGCAAATGCTTTAAACAAGTTTTTTCCATGACGCCTACCGAATATAAAGATGCACAACGACATGGAATAGCGACTTCTTTTCAATAAAACCAAATTATATACCTTATTGCGCATTTTTTCCACTCGACGCCGCCTCTATAGACCTATATTTGCGTATATCATTATAGGGTAAAATAAGAAAGGAATCCGAATTACCGTTACCGGGTACCCAAAGGACAGGTGTTCTTTGAATAAGTTACGGATTGTAAATTTGGTATGAGTGAAAGCCACGCACCGGCTATATTATGCATAACCTCTATTCGGGGTAATTGCATCCGATTCGTAACCGATTGGGGAAATAGTCCGCTTTTTGAGATATCCTCATGATTCGAATATAAAAATAAAAAGAGAACGTATGAAAAACGGCAAACTGATACTATTTGCAACAATAATATACCTTATTAGCGGAATAAGTTGTTCGGAGAATTCTAAATTACCTCCCGTACCTTGGTCCGTAAAAATGGCCGAATCGGAAATGAAGAGATCCCCTCAGGCTTGGATGCTGGATTTTTCAAAAGACCTGAAATGGAATTACTGTCACGGATTGGTTTGTTTGGCAATGCTGGAAACAGACTCCCATTATCATACCGACCGGTTTTACAAGTATGTCAAACAATATGCCGACACGATGATATTGGAAAACGGAAACATCATAGGATACCGCATCAACGACTATACGTTATCCGGAATTGATCCCGGAAGGATATTGTTTCCTTTGTATAATAGAGAAAAAGCAGAGAAATACCTTTCGGCTCTACACCTTCTTCGAACCCAATTTGATACCCATCCCCGAACTTCGGAAGGAGGATTATGGCATAAAGAGATCACCACTTCCCAAATTTGGCTGGACGGAGTATATATGGCTCTCCCTTTTTATGCCGAATATGCTCATATGTGCAAGGAACCGGAAATTTTCGAGGATATCTTGCTGCAATTGGAATTGATCAGAAAGTACCATTACGATGAAACTACCGGATTATACAGACACGGGTGGGATGAATCCGGACAAGAACAATGGAGCGATACCACCGGTAAATCTCCTTGTGTATGGGGACGCTCACTGGGATGGTTTGCCATGGGATTGATTGATTTACCGGATTTTATTCCCGACAATCATCCGAAAAGAGAATTTGTTCTTCGGCTGTATAAAGAATTAATGGAAGCGCTTTTACATTATCAGGACGAAAAATCGGGAGTCTGGTATCAAATTACGGATAAACCGACTGAGAAAGGAAATTATCCGGAATCATCGGCTTCTTGTATGTTTACGTTTGCCCTCTTAAAAGGGCTTCGAATGGGTTATCTGGAAGAATCGTTCTTTATTCCCTCTCAAAAAGCATATCAAGGCATTCTTGATCTTTTTATCACTCAAAACAAAGATCATACAGTAAATATTATTCAATGTTGTGAAGTGGGCGGATTGGGAGGAAAACCCTACCGAGACGGAAGCTACGAATATTATATAAACATTCCTCAACGGGACAACGACCCCAAAGCGGTGGGTTCATTCATTCGGGCAAGCTTGGAATGGGAAAAGTTGATGGAAATGAAAACCAACGAACACACGGAAAAATAAAGATTTATCCTCCCGGTGTGTTTTGTTAATCAAATAACAACAATTCCGAGATACAGGTGTCGTTGTACTTCGTTCCCGGATATACTTCCAAAATGGTAATCTTATAAGATTCCGGATAATTATCGTATTGATCATCCCCTTGATAATAGTTTTCGTGAATTTCGGAACTGTAATAATCAAAGAAATCAATCCAACCCAGGGTGTGAATCAGGTTTTCAAAGTAGATGGTTTCATAGGGAGTATCCGGAAAATCAATATCATACCCTTCGGAATATTCTTCTTTTTTCTTTTCCTTTATTTGTATTCGTATTTTCTTAAGACGATTATTTTCAGTATATGTTTTCTCATTTTTCATATATCCGTTTACTATCGTAATACCCGACAAAATTTGTTTCTTCTCTTTTAAAGTGATTTCTATGGATTCACCTATACCGCCTTGAGGAACGACCCATGCCGTTTCTAAATTCATATCCGACAGGTGGGAGATCGGATATTGTGCGGTTTCGGAAAAACCGGAAAGCTTATATTTATCCGGGCTTACTTTTTTGGACAAAACAGTACTCAGTTTCGGACTGTAACCGTGAAACAGATAAAGCGGCGCGGCCTTTTTCAAATCAAAGTTTCTTGCCCTGTAAGTAAATAAGTTTCCTTCTTGTTTTAATTCCAGTCCTTCGCAAGCAATACCTTTTTGAATTATATCGTCAGAAAAACCGAACTCTTCCTCTCTCATATACCTTAGTTCATAATAAGGATGATATTCTTGCTTACCCGACAGCCGGATATCGGTTGCGTCCACCTCCACGTAAAAATCACGGATAATTCCGTCTCCCCAATGAGAAGCAGGAGAAAAATCGTAGGTAAGAAAGGCGCCTTTTCCTTCAAAATCATGAAGCATAAGAGGAGAAAAACCTTCTTCAATATATCCGTTAAGAACCGAATAGGACACTTCTAAAGTAATGAAAGAATGGTTGGGCAAAGACAGATTGGTAAAGCACCATTTTCGGCAAACCTCCCTTTCTTTATTATGAACTTTTTCGGGAGTACTTTTAAATTCCAACGGGCGACCGTCTAACGTAAATTGTATGTTTTGCG
>DAIQOU010000617.1:0-2915 GCA_036787725.1 Bacteroidales bacterium | reverse complement strand
GTTTCAATTCTACAATAGTTCGATTAGAAGCCGTTGAATTGGCAAAAAAATATAGCTGAAATTCAGCTTATTGATGATGCAAATATATAGAAATTTTTAATAAAAAGTTGTCGATGTCCGATAATAAGATTTACCCCGATCATCGACAACCGTATTAAATTGTTGATTGTCAGAATGTCAAAGAACATTGTCGAATTTTATCGGTTGAAAATTTGTTGAATTTACGAAGATCGACAACTTTCTTATAAAAAGTTATCGGTAGAAGCTCGTTCTTTTCCCACGATTTCTTTTTCCAACCAACGTTCGCTGCGACCGGTAAAGATAATTAAACTATCGGTATCTTCATCCATAATTTGTAATGCTTTTACTTTTAACTCTTTTAATTTTACTTCCGTGATTTCTCCTTCGAATACGGAGTTTTGGATCCAATTCAAGTACTTGCGGCAAAGCTTCAGCATTTTCCCGACTCGTTTTTCACAGATATCGTATACAAGAATAACATACATATTTTAACGGGATTAAAAAAGATTTCCTACCACCACATTTTGAATGGTTTATATACTTCTATATTGAGTAAATGCTTGGCCAGTTTGTAACATTCGAGCCGGATGAGGTGCTTATAACTGACATTTCGTTTCAACGAGCGATGTTTTATGGTTTCTGTCATTCGATCTTCCAGTGCTTTAACAAAAATCTTTTTCCCGGATTGGTTCAAAATGCATTTGTTGAGTTTCCGATCAAAATGATGTTCCCGGATTTCCTTCTTGTTCAATACTTTGAATATAGTTCGATCAACGATAATCGGTTTGAAAATTTCCGCCAAATCCAAAGCCAGGGAATAACGTCTTTCTCCGGGCGTATGCAGGTAACTGATTGTCGGATTGAGTTGGGTTTGATGAATCGCCCTCAAGCAGGAAGAATAACACATCATATTCCCGAACGAGATCAATGCATTCACTTCGTTTTGAGGAGGCTGTTTGGTTCTGTTACCCATTTCGAAATCATTGAGAATCAAATTGAAGGCTTCATAATAAACTTGACGGATATTTCCTTCGATCCCCATCAGTTCATCCGGTTCGGTCGCGTTTGGAATTCCACATTCGTATTTACGGATCAATTCGATTAAGTCTTCCATATCTTTCCCGCGACGATTGTAGTATTGTAAATTTTTTACCATGTTGCATACGGCTCCTTCTATAAACGTGCGGGCAATGATCATCCGTTTTTTCTTATCCCGATAATGAGCTGTTTGAGCTAACAGCATGCGTCCGGATAATAAAGAATCGCGGGGCATGAACGATCCTGTGTAGTTTTCGTAATAGTCGAAGAAGTGGACGGCAATATCGTTTTGTCCCAAGAAATTATACAGCGAACTGCCGGCGTTTAATGAACCGAACACGTAGAAATCGCTTACAGCTTCCACGGGAATATAACGCGGTTGGCCGGGGCGCGCAGATGTCCCGTCGGGAGCTTCTTCTATCGGAACAAACTTGAGGGTGTTGTCTTTGCGTTCCAATGTGCCCGGGTTGAATAAGTAGTATGTTTTTTTCATGATTTTCTTTTTTTGGATAGGATTAAAGGATTAACAGGATGGACAGGATTTATATTATTTTTCCGGTTCTATTATATACTCTGAATTTTCGTTTCATTTGTACGGAGTTACCGAAATTGATTAGTAGTCCCGTGTCGATTCTGTTGGCTTGTAAATAGTTGACCAATTGAACCTTATGTAGGGGATGAAGTTGTTCGATAGCTTTTAATTCTATTATCATTTTATCTTCAATTACCGGGTCGGCAAAATAATCCCCAACCTTGATTCCTTTATAAAATACTTCTATCGGATATTGAGATTTTACATTCAATCCCGACAATTGCAATTCAACAATCATTGCATTATGATATACTTTTTCCAAAAAGCCGGCCCCAATGTAATTATGTACGGTAAAAGCCGCTTTGATAACTGTTCCGCTCATTTCATCATTCATAGTTTTTTATATTGGTTAATTGTTAAATCCCGGTTTACTCTTCCTCCACATAACAAAACTCATAATAACTGCAACTCTTACAGATCTTACTCCGGATCAGGAGCGGACAATCTTCCGATTCAACCAACTTTCCGATCTCTTTTTCCATCTCTTCCAATCGTTCCCGATCGCTGTCGCTCAGTTCCACTTTGGCTGTATGCCGTAAGGTCGGATATTCCAATATGCCGGAGGCTCCTTCAATTCCGTTTCGTTCCAACACCAACAAGTAGTATTTGACCTGCCACTCGTGTGCTTCTTCTATCTTGTCGGACTTTTTGATTTCATGCACTACTTTATTGCGGGCATCGTAAAAATCGATTCTGCATCCCTCGATTTCCAGTTCTTCATATCGTGCGGGACGCTGCGGATAAGTTGTTTCATGGATCAGTTTCCCTTCGTAAACCAAGTCGGAAGTATGTTCCATATTGATTCCGTTTGAAAACAACCATAATTTTCGTTTGCAAACAAAGTAATAATTGATGTGGGTGCCGGTGATGTGCATGAAATTAAGCTTCTTCTTTTTCCGATTTGGTAAACATCCGGATCTTGGAGGCATTTTCAATTGCTTTAACGGCAATATCTTTCACACCGGCTTCGGCACGATTTGCCTTTTCTGCATATTCTTTTACTTGAATTTGCAATTCTTTGATTTTTTCCTGCAAAGAAGAAATCATTTGATCTTTAAGGCGGCATTCCGCTTCATTTTGCTTTTCGATCAGTTTTATATCAAACTCGTATTTTGTCCGGAGGCTGAGTGTAATTTGCTCTTCCTTTTCTTTCAATGCATTATTTAGTTTCTCGGGGAATTCGGCATTCGTTTTTCTCAGTTCGATTAACTCAGACTCTGCATTTTTTATTTCTGATTCCCGTGCTGAAATTTCTTGTTCAAAC
>DAIQOU010000121.1:0-10711 GCA_036787725.1 Bacteroidales bacterium | reverse complement strand
CTTTCAAGCTTTCGCGCGTTATTCTTTCAAGCTTTCGCGCTTTCGCGCCCAAATAATCGTATATTTGCAATAAATTCAGATACACATGAGGCCCTATTTAGATCTTTTACAAAAAATACTGGATGAAGGAACTTTCAAAGAAGACCGTACAGGCACCGGAACGATCAGTATTTTCGGACATCAGATGCGGTTTAATCTGGAAGAGGGTTTCCCGTTGGTAACAACCAAAAAACTTCACCTCAAATCCATTATTTATGAATTACTGTGGTTTTTGAAAGGAGATACCAATATCGCTTACCTCAATGAAAACGGTGTGCGTATTTGGAATGAGTGGGCAGATCCTTCGGGAGATTTGGGACATATCTACGGTTATCAATGGCGGTCTTGGCCCGATTATTCGGGCGGACATATCGATCAGATTTCGGAAGTCATCGATATGATTAAGAATAATCCGGATTCCCGGCGTATTATTGTAAGTTCATGGAATGTAGGGGACATTAGAAACATGAATCTGCCTCCTTGCCATGCTTTTTTCCAATTTTATGTTGCCAACGGCAAGTTGAGTTTGCAAATGTACCAACGAAGTGCAGATACTTTCTTGGGGGTTCCTTTCAATATCGCTTCTTATGCATTGCTCTTATTGATGATAGCTCAAATCACCGGATTACAACCCGGAGACTTTATTCACACATTCGGAGATGTGCATATTTACTCCAATCACATCGAGCAAGTAAAATTACAGCTGACCCGAGAACCGAGATCCCTACCGAAAATGAAACTGAATCCCGATGTAAAGGATATTTTTTCCTTTCAATATGAAGACTTTACTTTGGAGGATTATGATCCGCACCCTCATATTAAAGGTACAGTAGCTGTTTAATTTATAAATAATTTCGAAATGATCCTTTCACTCATTGTTGCTGCCGGGAAAAATAATGAAATAGGCAAAGATAACCAACTATTGTGGCATTTACCGGCCGACTTGAAACATTTTAAGCAATTAACATTGCATCATCCGGTAGTGATGGGCCGGAACACGTTTGAATCGTTACCCAACGGAGCGCTCCCGAACCGAACCAATGTGGTGCTAACCGGCGATAAGGAATGGAAAAGGGATAATTGCCTTGTTTTTAATTCTATCGATGCAGCATTATTAAAACTGATTAACGAAGAAGAAGTGTTCATTATCGGAGGAGGTCAAATCTATAAACAAACCCTGCCGATTGCAGATAAACTCTATCTTACCCGCGTCCATGCCGATTTCCCGGATGCAAATACATTCTTTCCGAAGATCAATATGCATGAGTGGAAAGAAACAGGAAGGGAAACGATTCCCGGCGATGAAAAGAACAAATACTCATTTACTTTCTACGAATACGAACGGCGATAAAGCCATATTACCTTCAAGCCCGTGCCAATTGCCGGTGAAATGTTAATAATTAAAAACAATAATACTTGCATTGAGCTATAATACTTAACTTTGCAACAGTAATTAAAAATATCGGTTTGGTATTAGGTTTAACATTAATTTATCAGAAATGAAACGAACAATTTTTTTAATGTTTTCGTTCCTTTTGAGCTTTTCAATAGTTATTGCTCAAGAGAAACCGGTCATTGAATTTGACAAGACAGTACACGACTTTGGAGAAATACTGGAAGCAGACGGAAATGTAAGTACCGAATTTGTCATTAAAAATACCGGAAAGGTGCCTTTGGTTATTAATCGGGTAACAGCTTCTTGCGGTTGTACAACTCCCGAATGGACCAAAGAGCCGATCGCCCCCGGAAAAACAGGCAAGGTAAAAGCAACTTACAGTACCAAAGGCCGTATAGGACCTTTTTCCAAAACAATCTCCGTACATTCCAATGCAGAACAGGGAACCTCGGTGGTGACCATCAAAGGAAATGTACTGAAGGAAAAAGTAAAGGCGGACAAAGGCATGCCGATCTCTATGGGAGACTTGAAATTAAAAACGAATTCAATTGATTTTGATTGGATAAACAACACCGAATCCAAAACACAATCGATTGAGATCGCAAACATGGGATCAATGCCTATGATTCTGAAATTTGACAAATTACCAAAGTATCTAAGTATTGCTACCGATCCGGTAGCAATACAACCGGAAAGCAAAGGAAAACTGATGGTAACCTATAACGGACCGGCAGTAGGAGATTACGGATTCAATGAGGCAAATGTCCAAGTGATTGTTAATAGCGACAAAAAAAATGCACCGAATAATATATTAAACGTAAAAGCAAAAGTAAGGGATGATATCAGTAAAGTCTCCTTTCCGGAAAGATCGGTCGGTCCTCACCTGAACCTGTCTTCCACTGTGTTGAACTTCGGACAAGTGTCGGGAAAAGAAACCACGCAATTATTAAAGGTAGCCAATTCGGGGAAATCCAACCTGATTATAAAAAGTATTAAACCGACTTCATCTGCCGTCAAAGTTTCGGGAAAGCAAAAAGAAGTGGCTCCCGGAGAAATTGTAGAGTTCACAGTATCGATAGACCCTCGGAAAATGACACAAGAAAACTTAATGGCTCAAATAAATTTGATAACCAACGATCCGGATTTCCACACTACCGATATAACAATTACTGCCAAGAAATAATTAACCGGCTATGGATACTCATCCCGAAAACGACCCGCGTTATTTAGGGCTTTCCGTAAATCAAGGAGTAGCACAACCTCCTTCCGTCAATCCTTACTTAAAAAAATCACGTCGACAATCCTATACTCCTCAACAATACGTAGAAGAAATATTAAAGGGAAACATTACGGTACTCAGTCAAGCCGTTACTTTAATAGAAAGCAATAAGTACGAACATCAACAGATCGCTCAAGAAGTGATTGAAAAATGTTTGCCTTATGCCGGAAACTCTGTACGCATAGGAATTACAGGCGTACCCGGAGCCGGAAAAAGTACTTCAATCGATTCTTTCGGAACGTACCTTATTCGTGAAAAAAATAAAAAACTGGCGGTATTGGCTATTGATCCCAGCAGCGAACGAAGCAAAGGCAGTATCTTGGGAGATAAAACCCGTATGGAAGAACTTTCCAAAGATAAAGATGCATTCATCCGACCTTCCCCTTCCGCAGGATCGTTGGGAGGAGTAGCCCGTAAAACCCGGGAGACCATTGTACTGTGTGAGGCTGCCGGATTCGACACAATCTTTATCGAAACGGTAGGAGTCGGTCAATCGGAAACAGCGGTTCATTCCATGGCAGATTTCTTTTTATTAATTCAATTGGCCGGAACGGGAGATGAACTTCAAGGAATAAAACGCGGCATCATGGAAATGGCCGACGGGATCATTGTTAACAAAGCAGACGGAAACAACATCGAAAAAGCCAACTTAGCCGCTTCTCAGTTCAGAAACGCGTTGCACCTTTTTCCCATGCCCGATTCGGGATGGGCCCCCAAAGTACTGACCTATTCCGGATACTACGGCTTCGGAATAAAAGAAATTTGGGATATGGTGGGAGAATACATTGAATTTACCAAAAAGAACGGATACTTCAATGCCAAGAGGAATGCCCAATCCAAGTACTGGATGTATGAGAGCATCAATGAACAACTGAGAACTGATTTTTACCAAAATCCGGACATTGAAAAAGAACTTCAAATCAAAGAAAAACAAGTACTAAATGCAGAAATAAGCTCTTTTGTGGCTGCAAAAGAAGTACTTGAACTCTATTTCGGAAAAAGAAAGTAATATCTTAACTCTATATTTTACTATTATGTTCCATTCCCGCTTTGAAAAGATCACTGATCTGCTTGTCCATGAAAATTATCCCCGCCTGATCAAACAAATCATTGATTTAACGTTAGATTCGGAAGATATTGAACAATACAAACAAACCGTAAATCTGCTGGATTGGTTGGATGCCAATGAAAATAAATCCAATCCCAAAGAACAATTTTCAAGCACATTGGACAACCTGTATAATTTACTGAGCAATAAGCCCGTAAAGGACACGGAAAAACATTCGCTATTGTCGGTCAATAATTTAATTCGTTCTTATAAACGCACCTCTTTTGCTTTGGGTCCGGTCAGTTTTGAGATCAAGCCCGGGGAAATTATCGGGTTGGTGGGAGAAAACGGCAACGGAAAAACAACCTTGCTCCGTTCCTTATGTGGAGAATTAAAACCTACGGGAGGAGATATCAAATATCACTTTCCTTACCTAGATGAATACGACCTGCGTTCTCAATTAATTTATATTCCGCAACGTTTCCAATCGTGGAGAGGTTCCTTGTTATCCAATCTCCGTTTTACAGCCGCTTCCTATGGCATAAAAGGCCGGGAAAACGAACTTACGGTTGAACTAATCATAGCCCGAATGGGATTGAGAAAATTTCGCAATCACTCGTGGAACCGATTATCTTCCGGATATAAGATGAGATTCGAGTTGGCAAGGGCCTTACTAAGAAAACCCCAACTCCTGCTGATTGACGAACCGTTGGCCAATCTGGATATTCTGGCTCAACAAATTGTATTGGACGATTTCAGGGACATTGCCAAATCAGCATTTCGACCATTGGGAGTAGTATTAAGTTCTCAGCAATTGTACGAAGTGGAAAAGACATCCGACCGGGTACTTTTCTTAAAAGAAGGCGTTCCTTATAATCTTTTTGAAGGCTCCGGTGTATTCCGGGAAATACAAAAATTCATTGTAGAATTTGAAACCGAGTGGGAACACAACCGTTTGCAGGAAGTTTTTTCCGCTTTACAAATGGAGAAACTGGAAATCAACGGAGGAACCTATGTAGCGGTATTCCCGGAAGAAGTAGGACAAGAAGATTTTCTGAAAATGTTACTGACCCACAAAATACCGGTTTCTTATTTCCGAAATATTTCACATTCGACACGTCGGTTTTTCTTATCCTAAAACACCATGATTAAAAAAATACAACAGTCTTTATTGGTTCATTGTCCTGCCATCTGGAATATCCGTTTGTTTCCCATGTTATTCATATTGGCGACAATGCATTTATTGGCCTTTGGAATCGGGTATCTTTCCGGAGCCATTGATTTCGATGATAAATATTCTTCTTCCAATCCTTTCTCCAATCAACCTTTTGTACATATTGCTTTCGGATTGGTCGGAGTGTTGTTATTAATCGGTTGGTTGGTGTCTTATTCAAAGAATAATGCCTTGAGATCCTTTTACCCGCAGCACAAACTTCAATTATTTCTCGAATGGATAGGAATCTTTGTTATTACAGCGGCCATTACGTTTTTACCGCTTTCAGTTTACGGCGGGATTACTTCACGATGGCAAAATACCGCCTCCCCGGAAGAAGCCTCCCGTGTGATTCATTTATTACAAAAAATAGATATTCTTATTCCCGGAACCATTGATCATTATGTGTATCAACCAAATGAACAGGATCCTATTCCTATCTCAAAAGAAGATCTGTTAAAGGAAAGATTAGACCCTGAATTATATGGATACGAATACAATCGGGAAGGAATATTTGTTCCGACCGGCTACACGGCACCCTCCTTATTATACTATCACGAGTATTATTATTGGGATGACTACTCTATGAATCAATTGAATAAAGAGCAAATCAAAAGCCTGCTTCGCACAGGAGAAAAAGATAAAATACGGAAATTGATGTCGGATTTTTATGGTTTAATGGAGAAACATCATCTTTCGGCCAGGACGACACAAGAAGAATGGTTCCGAATCATATACAATCCTCCTTATTTTCCTGTAAACCAAGACAATGTAATGGAATATGATTCTTTTCCGTTTGAACAGCTTAAAGACGGCTATACCAAAATACAAAGAACGCAAGAAGATATACTTATATCGGATATCGGTTTATTAATATTTTTATATATCGCTGTTTTTATTTCTCTGTTTATCTTTTCATTTCGGGTTACCGGAAGAAAGGCTTGGGTGGTTGCTCTGATTAGTACGGGAATCCTCCTGTTTATAGTTGGATTTTTAGGAGTTATATTATCTTCCAGCATGAGTGGAGGAAACAGAGATTCCCTGGCATTCATATTTATCACTTCCTTTTGGTTGATTCTTTTTACAGGAATAATAATAAATATTATTTCAAAGATCATTTCCAAAAGTCACAAAGGAAAGTCTGCTATTTTCCTTAATCCGGTTTTATGGCTCATACCATGTATATTCCCATTGTTATTCATGGATTACTTCTTTTTCCAAGATATTTTTAATGATGAATTCAGATTTCCGGGCGAAAAAACCATGGTGCTGTTATTTAGCATCAACTTAGGCATTGTCTTGGCGACTATGATTCCGATGTCCATATTTATTCGTAAGTGGAAAAGCTTGGCGGATGAATAACGGTTCTTTTTGATTTCCGTTTTTCGGGGAGCCGATGCATTCTTTATCAAGGGATGTAATTGCAAGACTAAAATTCCTATTGACCGAAGTGAAAATATTTTCTCACCTTGATGAGATTTTTTTCTCGCCTTGATGAGAAAAGATTCTCATCAAGGCGAGAAAAAAAGGAATTCTTACTTAGGCACACTGAAAATCAATTTATCAATTCCAAAACAAGCCGTGTCATGTCCTTTAGGATTGGAAACAGTTTCTACAGTCAGCCGGTTTTTTCCTTTCTTCAATACTGTTGCCGGCACATTTACTTCTCTAAGGGTTACCTTTTTATGTTGCAAATCCAACTTGGAGATCAGCAGTTCTCCATTTAAATAAACATTAAATACACCATAATTCTCAGCCATGGTAAAAACACCTGTAAAATCGTAGCTTCCCGGGAAGGCACACTCAAATTCAAACTCGGCTTTGCTTGCCGGTAAAGCTTCATACCAAAAAAGCTGCATGGCATCACTCCACAATTCCCGGAAAAACATCTGATAATCAATCTTACCTTTCTCAATCTTAACCGGGAGGAGACTTTCGCCTTCTATCGTAAGTTGAAGTTCCGGAGAATAAATGTCTTCTCTTTTAAGAGCGACCGGATAGGTTACGGTTTCCGTATCCTCTTTTACCAACGATTTGCCTCCGGGCAATATATACCAATAGGATATGGGAGCATAATTAAAACGGGCCCTCACCCAATGTTGGTAAAGTTCCATATCAAATTGCAAGGACCGCCGAAAAGGAATTTTGTCGAGCGCCCGATACCGCAGGTTAACCGAAACAGCCGGATCAAAACTTCCTTCTCCGATGGGCTGAGCAATAAAAGGGTGATCATTAAATATTTCGGCGCTGCACCAAGCATATCCGTAATAGTCTTCGGTACCCGTTCCAAAATGAGAAGGAAATTCTTCCCCATCGATATAAATCTTTTCATCTCCCTCTCCCCACCATCCGTGAGTAGTATTAAAAATAGTAACTGCATCTCCCACATATACTCCTTTCCCTTGCAAAGAAGCAAAACCCAAATCCCGGCAATAATCCGGTGCATAAGCAGTAACTCCCGTATACTGTTGCCAGGTAACTCCGAAATACATCGAGTGCCGGTCCCATTTCCGGTTAGCGTAAGCCGCAAACGCATCGGAGATTTCTACCGGCCGGTTTCCCCTATTGATGAGGGATATAGTACAGCTTTCCCGGAAAGGCATTACCCAATAAGCATTCATTACACCGTTCGTTCGGGTCTCGGTATACCAAGTAGACGAGTAAATGGGTTTATAGCCGATACCGTAAAAGTCACCGATAGGAGTATAAACCGTTTTTTCATTATCAAAGCGGATCTCCAATACAGTAGAACGAAGGGCCTGTTCTTGATTCTCAGCCTTTAACTTCATAGTTAATTGTTGGATCGCCCGACTACCGGTTATACTTATTTCTTTCCGTTGGCCGGGTTGGAGAGTAGCCGACAAATCGGTTTTCTCCAATTTCATTTTGTCCGTACCCCGTATTTTCTCTTTCAATCTTTTTTGAATGTCCGCTATCAACGATTTATTTTTTTTCATTTCCGATGGAGAAAACGAAACCACCTTTGTTCCCTGCTCATAGGTTCGATAATTAATATTATAATACACCGTTTCGGCATCGGGAGCATTGGATCCGGGGCGATCCTCAAAGAGGTTTTTACTTTCATAGGTAATTTTACATCGCTTCGCATACGGGATAGGAAAATAAAGGTTATGCCCTCTCATATGATGAGGAGTGGTTTCGGCCACAGAAGCAGCCAACGGAGCTTCCGTCAATGCATTTCCGCTCAGCAGCTCAAACGGATTGGCTTCAATAACCGGATTGATCATATCATCAATATAAATACGCATGGTTCCTTGGGCGGGTTCTTTCCCTCCAAAAGTCATCCACCAGCGCACAATACATCCCGGACCTTCCATATCTGCCATTACAAATTCTTTTCTTCCATGGCCGGTTTCCGTACGAAGGAACATAGACCAGTCATTATTACCAAACCATCCGGGCTCGTCTTTAGCCACGGCAGCACGATCATAACTGCTGAATTGCCCGCAAGAATAATACGGGTCCGGATAGTTGGCCAATTCATTCCTGTCCACGAGTTCTTTCAGCAATGATTCAATAGAAACCGTTTTTTGAGAATAAACATCGGCTAACAAAAAAAACAAACCGACAATTATGAATATAAAAAGATTATTTTTTTTCATAGGTTATACTTTTTACGATCATTCAATTAAAAACAGGCTGTCTCAAAAGGCCGGGTATTTTCCGGCCTTTGAGGACAGCCTCTTCTTCAGTTATTGATTTATTCCGGGAAATGATCGGTCCTCCACTCGGTATATAAAGTATCGATAGCTCCTACCTCCGGAATAGAAGCGGTTCTGTATTCAATTTTCCCTTTCGATTTCCAATTCGAATAAATCGTATCCGATTCGGTATACGGCGGCAAAAATTGTTGCTCTACTCCTTCATTGGTTTCATATTTAAGCTCTATATAAGAAACATTTTCAGCCGTTGAAGTCCACGTTAAGATAATATTATCATTCGCTTTCCTTACCCGGGTAATAATTTTAGGAGTAATGGAAAGAATATGATTGTCTCCATATACCCTCCCGTTAATTTCCTCATTCAAAGACTTGTTACCTTCTTTATCAAATGTTTGTACAAAGAAACGATAGGTTTCTTCCGGCATATCATTCAAATATATATTTAATATATCGGATTCTTTCCATTGTGCTGCATTGATTGTCACCGAATCTTCTATATCATTAGCGACCCATTTTATCACACACTTCTCGGCTGTATTGGCATAATGCATTAACCCGTTAATTCGTATTCTGTAGTATCCTCCATAACAAGCCAACCCGTCTACTTTACCTACATATATTTGTTCTCCTCTGTCCAAATATTCTTGTTGAATATCGGTCAAATCTTCACACGCCCAACACATAAATGAACAAAGAGACAAAATGAAGTAATATTTTAACTTTATTTTTTTCATACAACTCATCTGTTTTAATTTGGAATACAGTTATTTTACTTCCTTAAGAATACCATAACCGTATTCCCTGTTATTTATTGATTATATTTATTCATTTACCTGACCCCAGAATGTAAATTCCCCGATTACGGAGCATTCCATTCCCGACCAACTTTCCACTATTTCAAAGCGAATATAACGCACCGGTCCCATATCTCTCGGGAATTCATATTCTTCACCTCCGGCTGCATATTCCTCATCTTCCGGGGAAACTTGTCCTACCGGCAGTCCGGAAGGTTTAAACGAATTGCATTCCATCACCAATGTCCATCCTTCCATTACATCATCCGGATTACCGGGAGACGGATTATCGGTCCTTGCATATACTCTGTAACGTTTGGGATTACCATGTTCGTATAAAATTCCCTCTCCGGGTCGTTGATAGAATTTAAAACGACTTATTTTCGCATTTACACCCAGATCCAATGTATACCGGTGAGGGAAAGCCAACGGATAAGCCGTATGAGCATAATTGGTAATATCCAATTTATCATCATAAGCATATTGAGGCTGACCGGCCCATTCGGACCATACCGCATCTCCGGTTAAATTCAAATTGCCAAACATTTTCTTATCCAACAATTGCTCCGGCCAAGGCGTTAGAGAGAAATAAACGGTATCCGAATTATTTTCCCAACGATCCCGGACATAGACCCCAAATCGGTTTTCTTTGGCGGGCAATCCTCTTACCGGATAAACTCCTTGTTCCAATGACGTATAAAAAGACTCGTAAAACATCATATTTTGGGTTGCCGAATCCCGGTAAAGAACATTAATGGATATTTCATTCCTTTCCTCATTCTCAAAATTGACTACAAATCCTCCGAATCCGGGCTCATATTTTAAAGATTTAAATATGGTGGTAATAGGAGGTGTTAATGGATTTATCTTCAATTCTACCGGAGCCGATTGATTTTCTTTTTTATTCACGGCATACAATTTTACCGTTCTTTCCCTGGTATCTCCCAAGCCTTGAATTTCCAATCTGTTTATATAAGCAGATCCTCGTACTTCACTCATTTTACCCTGCGAATTTTCGTAGACTGCTTTCACATATTGAACGTCTACATTATCGGGAATATCATAGGTTATGATCGCCCCTCCGGGAGTATTCTTCTCGATCTTGACATTTTTTACCGGATCGGGAGCAGCGCTTCCTCCTCCACCAAGCGGCTCATGTTTAAAATCCTCACTGCAAGCGAAGAACATACATGCCAAGAATAATATAAATATATATGTATTTTTCATATGTTATTTTTTTATTTTTTTACACTCAATTC
>DAIQOU010000616.1:0-2923 GCA_036787725.1 Bacteroidales bacterium | reverse complement strand
CGCACTTTCGATATATCATCTCTTGTTACATATACATGTCTGTTTTCAAATGGTTTGTACAATCGAAAAATTACATGTGATTTTGCACCAAGACAGATCATAGACAAAGGTGAAAATACAAGTGAAAGTTAAATCCGGATAAAAAAACTCGGTATGGTGTCGGTACAATGCTTTTAAATAACCTTCTCTTTTTATTTCTTTTATTTTCAATACAATACTTGTTGCCTTATAAAAATAATCTTAAAAATAATTGGTTGTGTCCGATTGGGTACTTATTTTTGTGTCCGATTGGATACAATATGTATTTATTATGACTAAAATAGAACGAGACCGGGATATGACCGAAGAGAAACTGATTAATGCAGTTGGTGAACTTATTATAGAGGACGGCTTTGAATCGCTTGGAATAAGAAAAGTAGCAGAACGAGCAGGGGTTAATAAAACCCTTATATATCGTTACTTTAAATCTCTTGACGGCTTGATCTATGTATATATGAAAAAACATGATTTTTGGGTGAATGCGACTTCAGAACAACCCAATACGTCGGATGTCAAAGGTTATTTAAAGGCATTTTATCGCAGAGAAATAGCGGAATACAGAGGAAATACAGCTCTAAAAAGATTAAGACGATGGGAACTTTCTACAGACAAAGATCCGGTTGCTCAAATTCGTGCTCAACGGGAAAAAAACGGAGTAAGGTTCATGACTGTTATGTCCGAATTTACAAAAATTGATAAAGAGCAAATCCGTGCCATATCTGCCCTGATAGATGCAGGATTGGCCTACTTAGCCATGCTTGAAGAAAATTGCCAAATGTATAATGGCATTGACATTCAAAGTGATGAAGGCTGGCTGAAAATCGTCAAAGGGATTGATTTTCTTATAGATACAATCATAGGCTGATTGTACGACTGCTGATTCCTGTAATAAGTGCAACCGGGATGGTAGAAGTAAGTAAATTGGACCGGTTATTGCAGATAAATGGTACTCTCAAATACTATAATTATTTAGTTGGAACAAGAGGAAAATTGTTGTGTAAACCAGACCCATGACATAAGGTTATATTTTTGATATTTTTTTTATTTGAAATGTATCCGATTGGACACATTGTTAATTAATAAATTTTAGAAAAAAGATGAAAGTAAGGAATTTAGTACTGACAGGAGTTACGGCATTGGGATTGCTGTCTTCCTGCGACAAAGGTTTGGTAACCTACGAACAGAATGATATTAAGGTTTTGGTTACAAAAGGTGATGAATGGTTACATGATTTTCCCGGATTGTTGGGAATTGATAAGAAAAATCCGCCTCAAATTGCCATTTGGGTTGAGGACTTGTCCGGTAATTACATTACCTCCATCTATGTCAGTCATAAAATAGCTACCAAATCATGGCAGGGTAAAGGAAACAATAGAAGAAAGGAGTCATTGCCTGTGTGGTGTTATGCTCGTGGAGTGAGGTACCCTGACGGACTATACTTGCCGACAGAAAAAGAACCCTTAGTGGATGGTATATCGGGTGCAACACCACGAGGTAGCTTTGATGTGAAAATTCGTCCCATCAGAGATTTAAAACAATTTATTGTAAAGGTCGAATTGAATCACTCGACAGACTGGAACGACAATTATCCGAAAAATGCAAAGGAAGGTGATACCAATTATTCCGGAGGAAAAGAAGGGAGCGGACAACCCGCAGTGGTTTATGCAGCTGAAATCGATCTCAACTCAACTCAAAAACAATATACGGCAACGCTTATAGGTCATAGCAGCCCTGACGGTGGTAATGGAGATATTTATCCGGATATATCATCTTTGACTTCCGCTTTAAAAATTGTAAAAGGAATAACCATTAACATTCAATAAGATGAAACGAATATTTTTTCTTGTCCTTTTGTGTATTACAGTAGTTAGTATGAAAGCACAATATAGTAATCAAAAAAGCAAGCTGTCTTTCACCACTACTATCGGTACAGAATTACCTGTGAGTACACCGTCAACGACTCCATTCACATGGCAACTGTTGGGCTACTGTAACCTGACAGAAAGATGGGCTGTCGGGATAGGAACAGGGCTGTCCTTTTATGAGAAAATGCTTGTTCCCGTATATGGTGACGTGAAATTTCAGATAGGAAGAGAACGGAAATTCACCCCTTTTGTCGAGCTCGCTATGGGATATTCTTTTGCTCCGTCAAGTGATGCAAATGGAGGATATATACTAAATCCGTCTGTCGGAGTTCAATATCCGCTAACGAATAAGATGAAATTGCAACTGTCTATCGGTTATACAGAACAGGAGTTTGAACGAAGAAAAAAACATACCGATAATTACTTTCATAAAGAATTTACAGAAAAATTTTATTATAATTCCATTTCTTTTAGAATAGGTTTGCAATTTTGAAAATAACGCGAGAGAAGGCCTTTGTTAAAGATAAAGGCAACAGCTTATCTTTGCATACAATATAGGTTGTTTATATTGACAACGAAAGGGCTCTATAGAGGTATTGTTGGGAAGTCTTATAATTGAATGTAATCTTATGGTTATTGCATAAGAAAGAGTCGGTTTATGAGAATGAATAGGCACAATGGTGCTGTCCGTTAAATCTTTATAGACAGCAGATGAATAAGAGTAGTAGAATGATAACAACAATTTATACCAACGGAAGCAATCCGGACTTTGTAAACTTATGTAAGCAATTGGATAGTTATTTCAACGAAGTGAACAGTCTGGCAAAGCACGAGGAATATAACCGCTACAATACGCCGGCCGGCATTGCTGATGTTTGGATTGTATACGAAATTGGTAAAAGGATATGAATCGCTTGTTTTTGAAACGGGAGTAAATTTCGAAGCAGCAGTTGCTCTCTACCAAAGTAGCGATTATATGATTATTAAAAATTTTGGTCAGTGTCAAAATATGCCGGAGT
>DAIQOU010000615.1:0-2929 GCA_036787725.1 Bacteroidales bacterium | reverse complement strand
TCAAGGGGGCAACTGCGCCTGGCGCACGGGGTCAACGCGCACTGGATTTTCCAGGCCCCGTTATTCTGGATTACAATCCTTCGGAAGAAGAACATTGGGTTTACGAATTAAAAAAGCGTTCGGATTGCATTGAGATACATTCAACCTACAAAGACAATCCTTTCCTTCCGGAAACCACAATAAGAGAAATCGAAGCATACGAGGATACTCCCTTTAACAGAGCGCAGGGCACTGTATCGGAATATCATTGGAATGTGTACGGTTTGGGCTTGCCTTCAAAAAAGGAAGGATTGATATTCACGTACAAACTGATAAAGGACTGGCCCGAAGAAGCAAATTTCTGGGGGTACGGTCTTGACTTCGGCTTTTTCCCCGATCCTGCCGGATTGTTAAAAGTGGGACTCTTTGACGGGAAATTGATTTTTGACGAACAGTTCTACGAACACAAATTAAATAACATCAAGATCAAAGAGAAGCCGGATCACCCTTCAATCCAGCTGAGATTTGAAGAGATCGGAATAAGAAAAAGAGATTTGATTGTTGCGGACAGCGCGGCAAAGACAAGCATTAACGAATTGTCCACTGTCGGGTATAATGTCGAAGGGGTGAAAAAATACCCCGGTTCCGTTTTGGACGGCATCAAGCTCATGCAGCAATATCAACCCTTCTTCGTAACCGAAAGAAGTATCAACCTGAAAAAGGAGTTCGACAACTACACCTGGATCAAAGACCCCGAAACGGGAAAGTTCACTAAACAACCCATCGATACTTTCAACCATCTTATCGATCCGGCAAGGTATGTCACGCAAACCAAAAAGGGAGGAAAAGAAACCAACAAAATAAAATCATACGGATTTACCAACTAAAAACGAACAGAAATGGCAAAAAAAGTAAACGAGGAATTAAACCTCACAGAAGTCGAAAACGACGAAACCAAACTGCAAGAAAAGACGAACCAACTGATAACGGATCTTGAAAAAACTTCCGTTACGGCAAAAGAACTGGCTCTTTTAAGGAGGAAAAACAAATTGTCGGATTCTCGGGTGGGAAACATTTCGAGGGAGCTTACTCAACTGGCAAAAATAGCAAGGCGTTATGTTGAGAATTGAGACTAACGACAAATCTTATGAGGTATGCCGGGAATGGGAAGATATCTCTTTGTCGAAGATGATCGATCTTAACAGGCTTATATCTTCCTATCCGAACCGGCTGAAAGACTTATACAAAGGGGAAGACGTTGAGCTTGAAGAAGAGTATTTTGAAGACTTTGACAACTTCAGGATTAAAGTCGTTTCTCTTTTGAGCAATATACCTCAGTCCGTTATTGAAAAGACGGAAAAGGCCGAATTGATTGCTTTGTATAACGTTCTTTTATCTCGTTTCGTAGCGGGTTGCATAACTTTTCCCGACTATCGGATAGAAGGCATCTCGGAATTTATGCACAAAGGTGAAACTTATTATCTGCCCGAATGTGAAACCGACATAACGGGAAATCCTATGCCGGGCGTGAACATTTCAGCCTTGGAGTTTACTGAAACGACGGACCTTGTTAACGCGGGTAACGAGATTGAGAACGGTCAATTCGGGTTTGCCGCAAATGTAATTTCAATCCTTTGCCGAAAGAAGAACGAAGCCTACAACGAACAGGCATGCAAAGAAAGGGCAAAAGAATTCCAAGACCTGGGGATGAATATTGTTCTGGAAGTTTTTTTTTGCTTGGATCAGTGCACGACTATATTAAGTCAGAATACCCGAATATCTACTCTGCGGGGAAACCTTCAAAAAAAGTAAACGGGGATCTCGTAAGATTCGGTTGGGGCGGTAAGATAATGTATGTGGCCGAAGGCGTTGAAAACATAAAGAATGTCGAGCAAATGACGGTTTACGACTTCGCCAGAATATTAAGCTATAAAATTGCCGAAAATGACATCTGAAAAAGAAATAAAACTCAAGTCCAAAGTCGAACTTCTTCAATACCTTCTCGACAGGGAATGCAATTGCGACAAATCAAAGTGTGCCGAGCATTTTCACTACATGAAATCATTGTTGTACGAATACAAAACTCAATTGAATGAAACGGATTGATTTCATAAACGCGCTTAAGGAGCGTTGTGAAGGAGAAGAATCCTTTATCAAGGCACATTCTCAGGACGGGATTGCCTTTCTTAAGGTAAACTCCGGATCGGGAGGAACCGCATTTCTTAAAACGGGATCCGACGGAACGGGAGGTATTAATTTTCAACACGGTTTTGCGTACAGGATGAATGAAGGAATAGAAGGCTATCCTCTTGTTTGGTTATGTCCTCCGGAATTCGTATCGAAAAGAATCGATGAAACGGATTCGTATACGACTTATAATGCTACCGTTTACATTCATCATTTGAATGATAAATACACTGAAGACGAAAAAGAGGAAATTTGGCAGGAACAGGAAGATCTTGCCTTTAGTCTTTTTAAAATGTGGAATTTG
The DNA here is from genome assembly GCA_036787725.1 of Bacteroidales bacterium. Taxonomy (GTDB): domain Bacteria; phylum Bacteroidota; class Bacteroidia; order Bacteroidales; family Azobacteroidaceae; genus DAIQOU01. The sequence continues at coordinate 459 of DAIQOU010000615.1, read as the reverse complement.
ACCGGCACGGATATCGTAAGGTTGGAAATAATGAAAATATCCCCCGACGAATTCAGATTTAAAGACGGAACAATTTCTTCTCAACTGGAAATTCAATTCGAACTCTATGATTGTCGATAAATCCATATTGAATCCTATTGCGGAATATCTTGAAAAGGAACTGAAGAGAAGCCTTTCTCTGAAAAATGCAACGGGTGAACTCCAAAAGAGTATCGAAGTAGCCGTATCCGATGTAATGGACGGATTTGAAATCTCGGGCAGCTCCTTATATTACGGGCCTTTCGTAGAAAGAGGAAGAAAACCCGGGGCAAAATTTATTCCGATTAAGGCTTTGCTCGATTGGGTTCGGATAAAGAAGATCAAAATAAGCGGCATGAGCGATGAAAGCGTTGCCTACATGTTTCAGTTTTCAATAAAAAAGAAAGGAATAAAGCCTTCTCTTTTTGTTTACGGCACACT
>DAIQOU010000120.1:0-10733 GCA_036787725.1 Bacteroidales bacterium | reverse complement strand
CTTCTTCGTTATTTCCTCGTACATCGGTAGTATTAAGAGTTGAATTTTTAGGACCTTCCAAATATAAATACCAAGGAGAATGATCTATTCCGAATTTTTTTTCCAGACTTCGAACTTCGGCTATAATTTTAGCAAAGTCTTTGGTGGTTTTAGCCAACAATAAGACACAATAGCCGGAATCTTCGTATTTTTCTCCCGAGGTGTAAGGAATCCATATATCTCCTCCCGCATACTTAAATACAGGAGAAACGTCTTTTACAATACCGGTTATTTTATAATTCCGAAACCCTATTTGTATGATTTTCCCGACGGCACTTTCATCTTTGAACAACTTTTTTGCAGTGGTTTCGGACAGGACGGCTGTCCGTATCCCGGAATTAAACTCTTCTTCGGAAAAAGCTTTTCCTTCTCTAAAATCAAATGAAAATATTTTCCAAAAGGAAGCATCGGTACGTCTTACAGAGAACTGCATGTAATCGTTGGAGCCTTCTTTATTAACTGTTGTTAATTCGAATCTGCCATAGGGGTTCATAACAGAAATATGTTCCGGAGTCTTCAATTTGGAAATGTATTCATTAATTATATCATGCGTCACATCTCCGGATCTCATCGAGCCCTTAACGGTATCTCTCTTCATCTGATAAGTAATATACAGCGTTCGGTCCCGGTTTATTTCCGGGGCAATACAGATCGTTTTTACTTCTTCTGTAATCACGAGGGTCATAATCATCATAATGGCCAATGCTGTCCCCAATATAGATATAATGCTGATAAACTTATTCTGTTTCAGCATCTCTATCGCTTGTTTAAAATATACTTTTAACATGGTTGTCGTTTTTTAATCTTATGAAACCCTTCTGCCATCAAAAAAGCGGACAGTTCGTTCGGTCTCTTTAGCAATATGTTCATCGTGTGTTACCATTACGATGGTAGTTCCTTCTGCATTGAGACTAAATAACAAATCCATTATTTCACTACCCATCCGGCTATCCAAATTACCGGTAGGTTCATCAGCCAAAATGATTTTGGGATTTCCGATAATCGCACGGGCAATCGCGACCCGTTGGCATTGTCCTCCGGACAATTGCGACGGAAAGTGTTTCATCCGGTGCGACAGGCCGACTTTTGCCAGTACTTCTTTGGCCTGTTCCCGACGACTCTTTTCGGAGGAAGCCCTATACAATAAAGGCAATTCTACGTTATCTAATACATTTAAAGAATTGATCAGATGAAAACTTTGGAACACAAAACCCAACATTTTATTCCTGAATTCGGCTAACGGCCCGTCTTTCATTTTGCTTGTTTCTATCCCGTCAATAACCACCTTTCCTTGATTGGGAGCATCCAACAAGCCCATAATGTTAAGCATCGTACTTTTTCCGCAACCCGAAGGTCCCATCACGGAAATAAATTCTCTTTCTTCCACCTCCAGGTTTACATTTTCCAAGGCAATCGTTTCCACGTCTTTCGTTCGGTATATTTTGGTAATACCTTCTAAACTGATCATTGTCATAGTGTCTTTCTTTTATTTAAGTTTAATTGTTTTTTTGTTTTTGTATTTATCCATATCATCCGATAAAATCACTCGTTCTCCTTTCGTAAGCCCTTCTTCTACTTCTACATATTCAAAACTGCTTTCTCCCAACCGGACCTTTCGGATTTCAGCTCTGTCTCCGTTTATTACCCATAACAGGTAATCTCCCTTTCCGTATTTGAACCACGTCCCGTTCGGAATGCGCAATACCTCTTGCCTGCGGCCATGCATTACATATACCTCTGTCTTTAATCCGCTTCTTAATCCGGGATGTTCCGAGTCGTCGGGTACCACCACAAAATCAATAACTCCGTTTTTAACCGAAGGTGTAATATTTATAACCGTACCCGGTAACTCAAACGTTCCTGTTTTAATGATTGCTTTTGCCCCTCGGATTAACTTTTCCCGATGTCCGTCGGCCACCTCCGAATTCACTTTAAAACGAGACAAATCAGACACCACAGCCAATTGATCCCCTCGAGCAACTTGCGAGCCGATCAGATTATTGATATAAGTCAAGGTCGCTTTTCGGGGGGACAGTACGCGGGCATCCTTTAACAATCGTATATTTTCTTCAATCGATTTTTCTAAAATTCCGAGCTCTAATTGTTGTACATTCAACTCAGCCTCCGCACTTTTCTTCTCGTTTTCTATTTTTTGCTTCAATTGACTCAGTGACAATTTTGCTTCTTCATAATCCAGTTCGGCTCTTCTCACTTTGTCGGGAGTTCCGGCTCCGATACTGTCCAGGTATATTTCGCTCCTCAAATCTGTATGTAATTGCCGAAGTTGCATTTCTTTGATTTGTTGTTGCATTTTCAATTCGGACAACGTATTATTCAGTTTGACATTCAGCTGAACCAACTTGCTTTTCCACATCTCTTTTTCATCCAACTTCTGTTTATATTCGGTTTCTACTGAGGCCAAATCCAGTTTCAGCAGAGGCTCTCCTTCTTGAACCGTATCACCCGGAGTTTTATAAGTTTCAAGTATTTTACTGTTAATGGGAGAAACAATGATTTCCTCAATTAAAGGAGATAATGTTCCGGAGGCAGTGATGGTAACTTCAATAGGCCCACGATCGACTTCTCCTATATCCAAACTGCTTACGGTCAAGCTGTCTTCCAGCAGGCCGCGAATGATAATGAAAATGATTACCATACTTATTCCGACTGCAAGTATGGGAATAAGTTGTTTTTTCAGGTGCTTTCTTTTTTCTTCGACAGTTATTTCCCGATCCATTTATTCCTGTTTCATTTTTATTTACCGGGATAGTTCCAATAAGTGTGCCGTTAAGGTAATATTTTAATAATGAACCAATTGCAGAAATTTAAGCTGTCCGCTTTCGGACAACGTTGTCCGTTTCAATGATTATATGGGAGTCTTTTTTATAGAGAGTAAACACTCTTATTCCGAAAAGTATCCGGAAAAGTATTTTAGTGATAAGAAGGAAAGTATAGAGAGGTGCAGGGGAGCAAGCTTACATAAACAATACGATATTAAACGGCAATCCGAAGAATTATTGACTATACACGCTATCGAATCACTTTTATTCCCGCCGGAGCATCAATCTCGGATGAAATTTTTCCATCTTTATTCTTAATATGTTTGACTCTCAATATTCCGAGAGGAGTAGGAAAGGTTCCTTCAACCCATTTCAAATCTCCCAAATGAGGTTCTATGCGAATGGTTTTACAACCGGGATCCGTTATTTTTATTCCCAGTACATGTTCTGTCATCCAAGCCGTCGGTCCCGAAGCCCATCCGTGACAAAAGCTATGACGATATCCCGGGTAACAGTAAGCTCCGAAATCACCATGAATATCCTTCTTTCCGGGAGGTGTCATTTCATCCAATCGGGCGGTATTCTCAATCCACTCTAAATTAAAATCCTCCCAAAAAGTAGTGGCCCCCATATCCAACATTCCGCCCCAGAATTGACGGATTATATCCATGGCTTGCAGATATTCACCTGCCAAGGCTTGGGCCTGTAACATATAATAACCGTAGAATGTAGAAAATCCCCGGGCTCCTCCTACGGAAACAACATCTTTACATGCTTTTTTCGGATCTGTAATTCCGGCAATAGCCATCAGGGAAGCAGCCTGTTTGAGATTATTATGATCCTTAACATAACGATTCATCCGTTGTGCACATCCGGCGGCTTTTTTGGCATAGGCCGGTTCATTCAATATGTCACATAGTTCTTCCGCCTTTTGCATTGACCAAACAATGAGGGCACGATAACCGGCTTCCACCCCTTCTTGATTAGGAGAAGACGGCCAGTCCAGAAAACGGGCATCGGACAGGTTCTCTTTTCCATTTTCATCTATTTTCCGGTCGATTTGGTCGATCAGTCCCAAAATATAAGCTTTATGTTTTTTCAGGAATTCAATATCTCCGCTATAGGTATACCAATCATTATGAATGATCAGATACCACAATGAATAAGCACTCATATTATTCATCCATTGAGGCAAGGGGAATTGTTCGCAGGAAAGATCGAGGCTTTTAGGCACCACCTCGTTGTTTCCGAAAACAGACAGAATACTCATTACTTCGGGATGCATGTCTCCCAACCATATCACCCGGTCGCGTTTAATCCCGTCCCACAAATATTCTTGCATATTCAAATGTACAGTATATGCTCCTGTAAGCCATATTTGATTTAATCGTTCATCATTGGATTTAAATGAACCTAAATAAGGTATATCCCGATAACGGAGTATGGCAGAAGCTTCCCTTAAACGGATCGTTGTATTCTTCTGTAAGAGATCTATTCGTACAAAACGAAATCCGGAGTTTCCGATTTCAAACAGCCCGTCACGCGGTACTTCGACAATAATATCACGCTTGGCATGGTCGTCGGTAGAATAACCGACTTTCCATTCACTATTCAACGAAGTGCTGTTGCATTCTCCGACCGATTCTCCAAATCGTATACGAACAAGAGAAGGCTCACGCCGGGTAGATGCACCCAATATCAGTTGAAGGCCGCCATGAAGTTCCCTGCCGTAATCAAGCAAAATCGAAGCAGTATCCTCTTCACCGGAAGTCATTAAGCATAAATTTCGACCTGTAAATTCGGGTTGACCGGTTCCCTGTTGGAGTAAAATCTCTTCATCTTTCACTCCTTCGTTTTTCCAAACGATACGTTGAGGAGTTATAAATACACGCGTAAGTTCATCTTTCCGGGTTTTCCCTTTATATTCGCTTCCAAATACGGGTGGAAGATCGGCTTTTATCAAGGAAATTACTCCCCCGCAGAAAAAGAGAAAAACAGCCAATAGTGTTGTTTTCATATTCCGGTATTAAATTGTCCTATAGATGATTGTCTTTTTATTACAATTGCGCCTGCCGCCAAAACAACAGGAAATTGATGTGTGATCGCTTAAAAAATCCGCATATTTATTTCTTCTTCCGGTGATACGCCATTATAACAATACGTACACACACATTCCGAAGGTAAACCGATAGAGTCAATAAGGTCTTCTACCGTATTAAATTTTAAGGTCGTAATATTCAGTTTTTTGCGAATACATTCTATCATATTGCAATATTGGGAAGAATCCGTGGATGCATATTTATTTAAGTCTTTCGAATCATCTCCTTCCAATTCTTTGATCGTGCGACGAGCAATTAATTCCAAAGCAGATTTGGATGCCGAGAAGCCCACATAAGGACAAGCATATAAGATAGGAGGACACCCCAATCGCATATGCACTTCTTTTGCACCATATCCGTACAAAATGCTTACATTATCGCGCAATTGCGTTCCTCTTACAATAGAATCATCGCAAAAGATAACTCGTTTATCCTTCAATAGATGCCGATTCGGAATCAGTTTCATCTTAGCCACCAGATCACGAACATTTTGGTTGGCCGGCGTAAAGCTCCGGGGCCAAGTAGGAGTATATTTGATGATGGCTCGACGATAAGGAATTCCTTTTCCTTCCGCATACCCCAATCCCATTCCGATTCCGGAGTCCGGAATAGCAGATACATAATCCGCATCAACGTTGTCTTTTTTTGCCATGGTCATACCGCTCGCATAACGCACAGCATCTACATTTATTCCTTCGTAATCGGAAACGGGATAACCGTAATACACCCAAAGGAAAGAGCACACCTGCATTTTATCATTGGGTTTACGATATTGTATCATTTTATCCGATGTCAACATCACTATTTCTCCGGGACCTACATTATATTCCGGTTCAAAATCAAGATTAGGAAAACTGCAAGGTTCACTGGATGCAGCATAAGCCCCTTCTTTTTTTCCGATAAGAACGGGAGTACGTCCCCATTTATCCCGGGCTGCAATAATTCCTTCTTCGGTAAGGATCAACATAGAACAGGAACCTTTTACTTTTTGATGAACCAATTCTATCCCTTCTATAAAGGTTCGTCCTTGAGAAATTAAAAGAGCAATTACTTCGGTTTGATTGGTCCGGCCTGAATTCATTTCCGTAAAATGACATCCTTTGATCAATAATTCTTTTGCCAATTCATCCAGATTATTGACTTTCGCTACCGTAACGACCGCATATCTACCCAAACGCGAATTAATAAATATAGGCTGGGGATCGGTATCACTGATAATCCCGATTCCGGAATTGCCTTCAAATTTATCCAGTTCCGCTTCAAAACGAGATCGAAAATAGGAGCTCTCTAAATTATGAATTGATCGATTAAATACTCCGTTGTGATAGGTAGCCATCCCTCCGCGTCGGGTTCCTAAATGTGAATTATAATCTGTGCCGTAAAAAAGATCGGTTGCACAAGGTGTATTAGAAATAGTTCCGAAAAAACCTCCCATTCGTGATAATTATATTTTGTGATTTGGAGTTGTAAAAGTACAAGATTTTCGGAGAATAATTATTGAAATAAAGTCAATTTATTCACTTTCCACTATCTTCATTCACAGAAACAGGATCTTACAGTACTTAAAATAGTTTGGAGACATTTTCGGGATCCGGATTTCTCCGACTTTATTCGACTGCTTCTACCGCCTGAATCGTAACCAAACTATCCCCTGAAGATTCTTCGGAAGAGCGGTTTGCCAATTCGGGAGCATTTTCGAGAAGTCGTTTCCGGATGGATTCTCGTATTTCTTTCCGGAGGTTTATTCGTATATCATCCAATTCTTTTACTTTCACCGGTTTGAGAATGTCTTTGTACTTACATTTGGTAATCTTGTATTTGAATTTATCCAAATTTCCGCTGACATCAATTCCCAATTTGAAAGGAACGGGTGATTTTAAAACCGAAATATGATAATTAAAAGTCATATCCAAATTATGAGTACCTCCTACAGCTGCCCTATACCGATCCATCTCCAATAAAAAAGGAAATATCTCTATTTTACCATCCGCGATGACTAAATCAACAGAAATACTGTCTATTAAATTACGTTTTTTATTTTTGAACATAAGGGTTTTGGATATTTCGGCAAATGTTTCTCCATCCAATAACACCATATTCTCTCCATGAAGAAAACAAGCCGACCGCAAAGACGGGAGAACGACCGATGCTGCAGAATCTATATCACATACCGCTGTCATGCGGCAATCAACCACTCCTTCAAATGATCTCAACATCGGCAATAAAGTATCGATTTCCGGGTAAAGGTCTATCAGCCGTCCTATAAGTATATTTTTCATATCCAATTCAACACCGGAAAAAGCTCCCGATCGATCTTTAGAAGTATAAACCATAGTCAAATTGGCAAGCCCTATATTGGATTCCATGTCCAATTTTCTCAAGTTAATGCTTTGATTGCGCATAACCGCTTCCCCTGTAACATTCTCCAATGTCAGGTCCTTAAAATCCATTTGTTTTATATGTGTATTCAATGTCAGATCCAAATATTCGGGCACAACAAAAACGGTATTTGTCGAATCGGAAAACTCATCCGTATTTTCCATCGTTAATTCGTCTATATGTTCAGTATCAAACCGTTCTTCGGAAAAGTGTTGTTCTGCATATAACAACCCTCGGTTGAGGGCTCCGATTAATTGATTACAATCGATGTAGTCGGAAGTTAAGTTAAAATTTCCTTTCAGTTTCCCGCCTCGAAGCAACGCACTTCTCATACCCGAAGCTTCGCCCGTAAGAGTAAAATCGCTCTTACCTGCTTTTAAGCGAGCATTCGTTAACGTAATTGTATTGGTATTGAATTTAACGTTTGTTTTATCCATATACATCCGTAAAGGAAATAATCTACTGAATATCCTCATTTTTTCGAATAAGACACTTCCGCGTACTTCCCACCTGCGAAGAAGTTGTCGGGAGGGATCATCTACACCGGTAGTATCTGCAATTCTTCTCATCCGACTTCTTTCTGCTAAATGAGCCGGTCGATTGCGTTCCGGATTTTTTCGGTCTTGCCTTTGTTGTCGCATGGCGTCTCGAAATGGCAATGCTTCCACATTAAATGTATTTTTTGCCAATATAGCTCCTGTTCTCAAGGAAAGCATAAGATAGTTGAGGGTATCTACCGTAATGGATGCACCTATAACCGGTAATTGCTTATTGGAGGCGGAAGGCTTGACCCCTCCTTTCAAATAAACCCCTTTGCAAGATAACATCACCGAATCCGGAAGCCGAGTTTTCAAATGCTCCATTTTAATGTGGGTTGTTAATGGAATTACTGCTGACGTATCCGGTTCGACAGAAGTTTTTGCCCGGATCTCCAATTTACTGATATCGGAATTGATTTCATCCTTGTATTTTATTGAAACACTATCTGCTGTCAAACTCATGGTGAGCAAATCGCTATCCGGCAAATATGAACTTTCGGATTTTGTTGAATCTACCAACAACCGGATTCCCTTGAAATAAACATCCATATCCAGCGGAATACTCCGAGCTTTCAATGTTTCTATATCCAGTTTCCCGAGCAGGTTTACATTATTATACTTTCCGGTTATTAAATCATCTATTTTAAATGAAGCTGTCAGATCGGCATCCACGTTACCTTCTAAATATAAAGAATCAAGATTCAGGAACTCTTCACCCAAGCGCGTAAAATCAATAGATCCTTTCATATAAGTATCAATAGAAGGGGATGAAGACAAGTCTGATACTTCTCCCCGGATATGGAAGGAAGAATTCAACCCTTTCAGCATTAATTTTTTCAAAGAGATAAATGAAGAATCCGGATATTCCCCATTGAAATAAAGGTCAAAATCGGTTTCCAGCGATTCGATACCTTGATCTATTCCTTTCATATACAATGAACCCTTATCTATCTTGCAACACATACTTATAACCGGTAAGATACTGTCGCCTGCCATTCCGTGAATACTTCCGTCGACCGTTACGGAACCCGTTGCCTTTATTTTATTTCGGTCTTTGAAATAAGAATCGGGTACAAAACCGAGTAAGTCATTCATATCCGACACATTCATTCCCATTTCGGCATCAATTCTTATCCGCTCGGAATCTGCCGGATAAGATAAGGTTCCGGAGGCGGTAAACGGCAGATCATTGATTCTCAATGTTGCATTATCTAATGTTATGGTACGATAGTTATCCGTTAACCTGATTTTGCTTTTTAATTCCAAAGCCAGCCGGTTTTCCAACGTATAATCCGGGCTTTCAAATAAAATGGAAGAAGACCTCATTTCCAAGATAAAATTATTTCCGCCTTTCACTAAGGAACCGCTGATATTTAGGAAAAAACCGTCAATTTCCGCATATAAATCGGCCAACCGGTCGTCGTAAATAAAATGCGCATTTCGGATCACCAATTGTTGCAAATCAATGATAGGGAGGGTATCATTTTGTGTTTCCGCAGGAATCGTATCGGATTGCGGTTGATAAATGTTCCAATTGGAAATGCCTTCCGGACTTACATATCCGTAAAAATCAATATCATCTATTTCTGCTTTACCAATCGTAATTTGTTTATTTAATAAATAATCAATCGGTTTTAGAGATAATACAATGGTATTGAAAGATAACAGGGAATCAGGCAACGATAATCCGGTGCTGTCTTGTAATACATGAGAAGTGATTCTTCCGTTTGAAAGGCGGATTCCCAAGTGAGGGTAAGTTTCCAAAAAAGTCAGTTCGATTTTATCACATTCCAGTTTTCCGTTTATCAATTTATTGGTTTCATTTAAAACCAAAGGAGTTAGTTTGTGAGGAGGAAGTATCCCCCATTTTAATATCAAGAAGCCGATACCGGGTAATATAAAGAATAAACCTGCTATTATCAATAAAGGGATTATTATTTTCTTTTTCCGGACCATTTTATACAAAATTAGGTGAATGAAAAAATCGCAGATGTACTATCAGCGGAACGGACAAAATCGATTAAAATTGTCGGGAACATACGACAGCAAAAAAATGTTTTACATTCAATACAAAAATAACGAATAAAATGGATTGGCAAAACAGTTTAATTGAAACATTGGAATGGAACAAACCGATTGTTCGCAGAGAAGAAAAGGAAAAAGTAGGAAAATTAATTGCAGAAAAAGTAAAAGACGGCGATGTATTGGGCGTGGGTTCGGGCTCTACTTCTTATATTGCCTTATTATCCATTGCAGAAAAAATGGACCGGGAATCTCTCCGGATAAAAGCCATCCCTACTTCACTGGAAATTTCATGGGCTTGTTGCCGCTTGGGAATTCCGATAACCACCCTTTGGGAATACAAGCCTGATTTGATTTTTGACGGAGCCGATGAAATCGATCCTCACCATAATATGATAAAAGGGCGAGGCGGAGCTTTATTTAAAGAAAAATTATTGATCGGTTCCGGAGCTCCGGTCTATATAATTGCAGACTCTTCCAAGATGGTTCCAAAACTGGGTGCCGGTTTTCCGGTGCCGGTTGAAGTTATACCGCAAGCGTTGACCTGCGTAGAACAAGCGTTGACGTCTTTAAATCCGGCAAAAAAAGAACTGCGTATGTCTGCCGGAGGAAAAGACGGACCTGTAATTACTGAAAACGGGAACCTGATTCTGGATGTATGGTTTGACTTTATTTCGCAAAACTTGGAAAAAGAAATAAAATCGATTACAGGAGTAGTTGAAAGCGGACTATTTATGGGGTATAAAGTAAAAATAATCGAGCCCGGCTCGATGTTGGAAACTCCGCTTTATTTTGCCTAAACCGGTTTATTTTTAAAATAAGCTTCTTCTGATTTAGCCGTTTGAAACCTTTTTTTCTCTCGTTTTTTTAGGGGT
>DAIQOU010000614.1:0-2939 GCA_036787725.1 Bacteroidales bacterium | reverse complement strand
ATTTCAAAAATAAAGAATAAAATCGAATGAAAGCTTTTAAAATATATTTTCAGCCGTATTAAGCAATTCCTTGCAATCCCTGATATTTTTGTCTAGCTTTGCAGCGCTTTTAAAAATTAGGTTAAAATCAGTATGAAATGGATTGGCTAAAAGAATTGTTATGGGGTAGCGGAGTTGCTCACAGCGTATTATTATTTGCTTTTGTAATCGCTGCCGGGATTGCTCTCGGGAAGATTAAATTTTTTGGGATTTCATTGGGAATTACCTTTGTTTTGTTCGTCGGAATACTTGTCGGACACTTCGGTCTGCAGATAAACCACGAAGTGCTTCATTTTATGAAAGAATTCGGACTGATTCTTTTTGTGTACTCTGTCGGACTTCAAGTCGGTCCGGGATTTTTCTCTTCTTTTAAGAAAGGAGGAATACGATTAAACATGTTGGCAACCGGCATTGTCTTTTTGGGAGTTTTAATAACCATCATATTGCATTTCACCACCGGAATTCCCATGCAAACCATGGTTGGTATTTTATCCGGAGCCGTTACCAATACTCCCGGATTAGGGGCTGCACAACAAGCTTATTATGATGTTCACGGAGTATCCGATCCCACGATTGCCATGGGTTATGCGGTAGCCTATCCTTTAGCGGTTGTCGGAATTATCTTCTCTATCATGGCTGTAAAATACTTTTTTAAAATTAAATTCGAGAAAGAAACAGAAGATCTAAACAAAGCCGCCGGACAAAAAGCGTCTTCGGTTGAGTTGCTTTCGTTGGAAGTACACAATCCGGCCATCTTCAAGAAAAATATAAAAGAAATATCAGACCTGATAGGAAAAAAGTTTATTGTTTCACGCGTATTGCACTTTCAAAACGAAGAAATAGAAATTGCCTCTCCTCGTACCATTCTCAACGAGGGTGACAAAATATTTGTTGTCACCGTTCCGGAAAACAGCCAATCCATTACTGCATTTATCGGTCACCAAATTTCGATGACAGAAGAAGAATGGAATATTTTGGATAACCATTTGGTTTCCAGACGTATTTTGATTACCAGAAGCAATATTAACGGAAAAGCCATCGGTCAACTCGGACTGCGTGAGAATTTCGGAGTTAATATTACCCGGGTCAATCGTTCCGGAGTAGATCTGATTGCCCAATCCGGCTTAAAATTGCAAATCGGAGACCGGGTAACGGTTGTGGGAGACGGAAATGCCATTCAAAATGTGGAGAAAATGTTAGGTAACCAACTTAAACGTTTGAACGAACCGAATCTCATCCCGATTTTCATAGGTATTTTACTTGGAGTATTGTTGGGAAGCATTCCGTTTACATTTCCGGGTATTCCTCAACCCGTAAAATTGGGGCTGGCGGGCGGTCCTCTCATTGTAGCCATTTTGATGAGTGTTTTCGGTCCTAAATATAAATTGGTCACTTATACTACCATGAGTGCCAATTTGATGATGCGGGAAATCGGAATTTGTTTTTTCCTTGCCTGTGTAGGGATCGGCGCCGGAGAAAATTTTGTTGATACCATTGTGAACGATGGAGGATTAAGATGGGTAGGATTAGGTGTTATTATTACGATTATCCCACTGTTGGTTGTCGGTTTTTTGGGAAGATCGGTTTATAAAATCAATTATTTTACTTTAATGGGATTAATGGCGGGCAGCATGACAGATCCTCCGGCATTGGCTTACTCCAATGCTACTGCAGGAAATGATGCTCCTGCTGTAAGTTATGCTTCGGTTTATCCGTTAACCATGTTTTTACGGGTGCTTTCGGCACAACTGTTAATACTGATTTTTATCTGAAGAAACAGAGAAATTATATAATAAAAAAGGACTTAAATACTTGTTTAAGTCCTTTTTTACTTATCTGAGTTTTCAAAGTAAATAGAGTTACAATTCCGACAAAAACCGGTCAAGATCTCTTACACAAAAGGTCTTGACCGGTTGAGAAAGAGATCTTGATCTTCCGGTCGGGAGATCAAGACCTCTTTCATCATTCATTAAGGAGTAAATCTACTCTTTATTAAATGAATTAAATAAGCTCGATTAATCAGCTGTTTTGCATTTTTCGGATTCACTTCCATATCGATTCGTTGAAGGTGACAACCTTCTTGTTCATTATTCTTTATCCCTGAAATTCCAAACGTTAAATCAATCCGCGGATAAATACGATTATAAAAAGGAGCTTTCACTTGCATATCTCCAAACGGAAAAGCGAAATAGGTATACTTTTCATTGAAATTTTCTTGGACAAATCGACAAGAATCCACCGTTTGTCGAATTTGCTCTTCTTCATTTAATAGAGGATACATCGGATGATCTATACTGTGTCCGCCGATAAAAAACCTTTTTGCTGCAATTCTTTTATTTCAGCAATTTTCATATAAGGCTTTTCTTTTTTCAAAAATAAAGCAAAATCAATCCCCAATAAGTTTGCCGTATCTTCCAAGAGGTCTTGTTGAAAGTAACTCACTTTCAACAACCGTTCCCGAATACTTTTTCCTTCTATCTTCAGAAGTCCGGGGAATTGCTCGATATCGGACTGAATTTCATCTTTAACTTTATTTTTTTGAAGAAAATCAATAATGAGAGCTGCTTTATGCCGATAAAACAAATCCTTATTATCAACAAAACCACTATTGATAAAGAGGGTAGCCGGAATTCCTTTTTCAAATAAAATGGGAGCAATAATTTCATACACTCCTCTCAATCCATCATCAAAAGAAAAATGGATGGCAGGCTTACCTTTTCGTTTTTCGTTTTTCAAATTTATAATTTCTTCCGGTTCGATCGGATTAAAATATTTTAATAAAAAATCAATATCCTTTTTGAATTCCGACACACTTTTAGGGCTGTACAGCGGGTGAATATGAGGAAGATATTCATCCGAAACCGTATGATAAAAAACGTGGATAAGAGGAATGTCAGAAC
>DAIQOU010000613.1:0-2956 GCA_036787725.1 Bacteroidales bacterium | reverse complement strand
TTCCTCCAAGATCCTCCAATTCAATTATAAAATTGACAAATATTTTTTCTAAACAAAACTTCTTCATCAATTCACAAGCAGCCAACATAGTTCCTCCTGTAGCCAATAAATCATCATGAATTAAAACAACATCTTCTTTAGTGAGAGCATCCTGATGAATTTGGATTACATCTGTACCATATTCTTTCAAATAAGATTGTTCATAAACTGCAGCGGGTAATTTACCGGGTTTACGAATCGGGACGAATCCGACATGAAGGCGCATGGCCAAAATAGGCCCGATAATAAATCCCCGAGATTCAATACCTACAACTTTAGTAATTCCTTTGTCTTTATACATTTCATACAAATGATCTGAAATAGCAACCAAAAGATCATACTCTTTAAACAGAGTAGTCACATCTTTAAATTGAATTCCGGGAACGGGAAAATCGGGAATATTCCTAACAAACTGCTTTAACTCTTCAATCTTCATATTCTAAAAATCTAAATTGTTCCACGTGGAACATGAAATTATCTTCCTAAAAGAACCAACAATACATTTATATCATGTGGCGAAATTCCGGGAATACGAGCAGCCTGTGCAATAGTTTCCGGATCAATCCTGGTCAACTTCTGTTTGGCTTCTGTGGAAAGAGATTGAATCACGCTATAATCAAATCTACCTTTAATCTTCACATTCTCCAATCGATTTATTTTCTCGGCAATTATATGTTCTCTCATAATATAACCTTCATATTTCATAAGTATTTCAGCAGCCTCCATTATTTCCTCTTTCCTATTAGAAATCTTATCTAACTCTTCTTTGAAAGCAGGAACAAGCTCTGCTATTATTTTCATATTCAATTGAGGCCTTAACACTAAATCAATTAATCTTACTCTTTGTTTCAAAGGAGAAGTTCCAGCCTTTTCCAGCCCTTCATTTATATAATCAGGCTTTATAGAATATTTTTTTGCAAAGGAAATTATACGTTCTATTTCTTCTTTTTTCTGCTCTAATAACATATAACGGCCGGAAGTTGCCAATCCTAATTGAAAAGATTTTTCGGTCAAACGCATATCTGCATCATCCTGCCTCAATAAGATTCGATATTCTGCGCGGGAGGTAAACATACGATAAGGCTCATCTACACCCTTTGTCACCAAATCATCAACCAACACTCCAATATAAGCTTCATTTCTTCCCAATATAAAAGGAGAACCGCCAAAAACATTTATATGAGCATTAATCCCGGCAATTAATCCTTGCGCACCGGCTTCCTCATAACCGGTAGTCCCATTAATTTGTCCGGCAAAAAACAAATTCTTGATTTGTTTTGTTTCTAATGTATGCAATAACTGTGTAGGATCAAAGAAATCATATTCAATAGCATAACCGGGACGATAAATATGAACGTGTTGTAAAGCAGGTATTTTTTTTAAAGCATTCAACTGAATCGAGAGTGGGAGAGAAGAAGAAAAACCGTTCAAATAAAACTCAGATGTATTTTCTCCTTCCGGTTCTAAAAACAATTGATGTCTGTTTTTATCAGCGAAAGTAACAATTTTGGTTTCAATACTGGGACAATAACGAGGACCGATACTCTTAATTTGTCCATTATAAAGAGGAGAATCAGACAAACCGTTACTTAACACTTGATGCGATTCTTCATTCGTATAAAGAGACCAACAGCTTAACTGTTTCAATTGTCTGGATACCGTATCCAAATAAGAAAATTTATGAAAATCATTATCCCCTTTTTGTTCCTCGGTTAAAGAAAAATCCACACTCCTTCCATCTATACGAACCGGAGTACCTGTTTTCATTCGGTCTGCCGTAAAACCTAAAGATACCAATTGTTCTGTAATCCCAAAAGAAGCAGGCTCGGAAATACGTCCTCCGCGAATTTGGGTTTTTCCTATATGCAATAATCCATTCAGAAATGTACCTGTTGTTAACACTACCGTTTTCGAATAAAACTCTACATCCAAACCGGTATAAACTCCATACACTGTATTATCCTTCACTAATAATCGCACTACATGATCCTGCCAAACATATAAATTAGGAATAGAATCGATTGTTTCTCTCCACGATTCCATAAAACGCATTCGATCACTCTGAGCTCGGGGACTCCACATAGCAGGTCCTTTAGATCGATTTAATATTCGAAATTGAATAGCCGTTTTATCTGTAATAATTCCCATCTGCCCACCCAAGGCATCAATTTCTCGCACAATTTGCCCTTTTGCAATTCCACCGATAGCAGGATTACAACTCATTTGAGCAATCTTATTCATATCCATTGTTATCAACAAGGTTTTAGAACCTAAATTGGCTGCTGCGGCTGCTGCTTCACAGCCGGCATGACCTGCACCGACAACAATTACATCATAATCAAAAGTCATGTAAAATAAGAAATTAAATAAAGAATTTCAACTGGTAGAACTATAAAAAATCAGGTTTCATTTTCCGTTTAACAAAAGCAAAGCTTCATCTTCCCTTTTTCTCATATCTTCTTGTTCTTCCGGAGTAGCATCATTAAAACCGCAAAGGTGTAAAATACCATGTATCATCACCCGATGCAATTCTTCAAAATAAGGAGTATCGTACTTTTCGGAATTTGTTTTAACTGTCTCTAAAGAAACAAAAATATCTCCGGATATTTCATTGCCTTCCGTATAGTCAAAAGTAATAATATCTGTATAATAATCATGTTTCAGATATTGTTTATTAATCTCCAATATCTTTTCATCCGAACAAAAGATATATGTTATTTCTCCGGCTTTCTTTCCATAACTGCGTATCACTTGCTTAATCCAAACATTGGTTTCAAGACGTTTTATTACAGCGGGGAATTTTACATCTTCAGTCTGATAATTAATGGCCATAATTCAATTATATTATTAATGCAAAGGTAATAGAAATCAGTCATCCGACAACACGGATAAACCCGGTTTAAAGACTCTGACTAAA
>DAIQOU010000612.1:0-2958 GCA_036787725.1 Bacteroidales bacterium | reverse complement strand
AACATAATAGAATCGAAATCCCGGGCTTAAAATCATTCTGTCCGGCAACTCGGGAGAACCGGACTGCGGAAATAAGGCATGAGATGCTTTTTCGGAAATATAACAAGAAAGAATTATTGAAGGCCGGTATCCGATAAGTTACTTTAAAACGACTTATTTGTTCGATCGAAGGGATTTTCGGGATTCTTCCCCGCCCTTCGATCGGATAAATTATGTTCTTTCTTTTGCTTATTGAGGAGTTCCTTGGCCTTGGCCTCCTCCTCCGGATTCTCCACCTTGTTGGTTCATCGTATCGTCATTACTTATACCGCGTTTAGCTTTTTTAATTTGTTCTTTCATTTCTCCGAATCGATAAGAAACGGAAAAGCCGATGTATTGATTACTTTGTTTGCTGGTAGATGTAAAAAGATAAGTCGGAGTTGTTTCTTTGTTGGTGAATTTCATTTTTCCCGAAAGGAAATTGGAGAAATATAAATTCAGGTTCAGCCGGTCTTTTTGAAAACTTTTCCCGATTGAAACACCGTAAAAATTATAAGAAGGTCCTTTTCCTTGCAGTGATACATACGAACCGTAATACCCTCCGTTTAAGTTGGCCCGAAAATCCAACGGGAATTTATATTGGAGTCCTCCATATAATTGAGGGATAAAGCCGTGATTGGAGAGTCCCGAATTATTATTTGCTTTAACATCTCTATAATTAACCGCTAAATTTCCGAATATCCGGAGTTTCATTGTAGGATTCCAATTGATGTAGCTTGAAGCATATACCGATTTATTTTTTCCTACATTATCGTAAGTAGAATAACTGATTCCGTCTTTAATCGTAGTAATTGTTTCAATACTGTTATTCACAAAATTATAGGATACACCGGCATTCATTGTGAATTTGGGAGTGAATAAGCTGTAATTGAGGTTTAAATTATTAGACTTTACGGCATCCAATTCCGGATTTCCTTGTCGATGATAATTGGGGTTTGAAGTATTGAGGTAGGGGTTCAATTGCCAGATTCCGGGGCGGGATATTCTCATGTTGTATCCCAACCGAAATGTTTGCATTGGTTTGAGTTGGTAAGAGATGGTGGCAGAAGGGACTAAATTGGAATAGTCTGCTTTGAAATCGTACTCTTGATCTAACGGATACTCTACTTTCAACCGGGTATCTTCCAATCTCAATCCGGTTTTGAAACCTACTTTTTTCACTTTAACACTGTATCCTCCGTAAGCAGAAAGGATATCTTGCCGATGCTTGAACCGATCGTTGTAAGAAGGCACGGAAATCCAACTGCCGATGGAATCTGTCTCTTCCCGTCCGCTGGTACTTTCATTCAGTCGGATGATGTATTTGGCGCCTACTTCCAAGGTGTGTATTTTGGCGATGGGAGTGGTATAATCTGCCTGAAAAGTATGTTCTTTCATGTCGGCATCGGAGAATTCCCTGACTTTTTGGTTCGGATAATTCAAAATACCTTGCGTTTCCCGGTTTGATTCGGAGTCATTAGGCGACATACTGATCCGATAAGAAGCGGTCAATAACCGGTCTTTTACGCTGAATGATCGTTGATAATCTACATTCAGATCAGTCGACCCGTATGTATTCCGGTTCAAGCCGATATTTTTATAATGATAGATCAATTCATGATCCTCATTCTCCATTGTTACCGATTGCGTTGATTTGGGAGGTTTTGATTTCCCGTGATACCGGTTATAGGAAAAATTGACCAGATTGAGGGTATCGAATTCATAACTGAGTTCTCCAAATCCGTATTGTCCTTGTTGTTTATGTTTGGATTCACCGATTTGAGTTAAATATTTTCCGGGAGCACCCGTTAAATCTTCCCGTTGGGAATAGCTTTCTACTTTAGGACTTTTGTATTCGCTGTAATTGTAATTTCCCGTAAAGCCGAGTTTGCCGTATTTCAAGGATAAAAAGGCCCCCATTCCGTATCCTCCGTAGTTATCGACCCGTGCGTTGACAGTGGCGGTATAGCCTCCCATGGATGAATTTTTGTGCATTACGATGTTGATAATGCCGGTCACACCTTCCGCATCGTATTTGGCTCCCGGATCGGTTATTACTTCAATATTTTTTACGGAGCTTGCCGGCATGCTTTTAAGCACATCTTTGGGATTATTGGTAATCAGGTTGGACGGTTTTCCGTTCAGGTATATTTTGAAACTGGAAGATCCTTTCAATTGGATGTTTTCTTCCGCATCGACGGTTACCATCGGTACCTTTTTCAACATTTCCAGTATGTTGTTTGTTTTGGCTTCCGGATCGTCTTCCATGCTGTAGTCGATCTTATCCAGGTCTACTTTGACCAAGGGTTTGAATGCCGTTACTACTACTTCCTCCAGCACATTGTCGTCGCTTAATAAGATTTCGCCCACATCGATTGATTTTTCCGATTCTAAAGTTATCGGCTGCGAACTTTCCTTCTTTCCCGTAAATTGGGTAACCAGTAAAAACTCTCCCGTTCCGTTGAATGTAAGGTCGAACTTACCGTTCTCTTTTGCCACAACCGTTTTTAACACCGCTCCGGGATTGTTTTTATCTATTATTTTGACGGTTGCATAGGGAATGGATTCTTTTGTCAATGAATCCAGCACTTCTCCTTTGATCCGGACGTTCATCCCGGGAGGTGTTTGAGCAACCCCGGATGTTATAAACGCAGATAGAAGGAAAAGAATGAGGAACGGAAGCATTTTTTTCATGAAATTCAGATTTAGTAAGATAATATACGACTATTTATTCCTTGTTTTTCAACCATTGAGAAACAAGTAACAAAGATTGTCTTTTTTTATAGTTGTTTTTCTAAATAAATGCTTTATTTTTCTAAATAAACTATTAAAAAAACAAAATAAGAGAATGGAGAAAAGCGCGAAGGGAAGAAAGGGCGAAAGAGAAAAGCGCGAAAGGCAAAAGGAGGGTGTTGTTGGGGAATTTAACTCAATCTGCGG
>DAIQOU010000119.1:2439-10837 GCA_036787725.1 Bacteroidales bacterium | reverse complement strand
GAAGAAGAAAAAAGAATTTCGATTTCATTGCATTTCTTATTTGAGGGTTATAATTTTCAGCTTCATAAATACGGATGCTCTAAAAGAATAAATTCCATAAAAAGGACTCGTGATTTAAGTTACAAAACGAAGATACGAATAATTTTATTTATTTTTGTTTCACTTTCGAGGAAGCGCGGAGGAATGAAAGCGTAAAGACGCGAAAGGAGTCTTCCTCTTTCATCTTTCGCTCTTTCCTCAATAATCAATTGGCAATGAAAAAACTCGGCTTACTAACAATCTTCTGTTTCTTCCAATTATATACCGCCACGGCTAATGCCGGAAAAGAATTGGATTCATTGTTGAATGTACTTGATAAAAGCGTTCTGGAGCGGGATTTTTATACAAAGCAAAAGATACACGTTATAAACGAACTCGAAGCCCAATGCAATCAATCGGATTCGGAAGAAAGGAAGTTTATCATCTACGGTCAGCTTTTTGAAGAATACAAGAACTTTCAAATGGATTCCGCTCATGTTATCGCCCAAAAACGTAACCGGATCGCAGAAAAAAAGGATCATGAACTGTTTGGAATCATTACTTCTCTTAACCATGCTGAAGTAATGATTGTTACCGGCATGTATAAAGAAGCATTAGACCTCTTAAATGGCCAACCCCGGGAAAAGTATACGGAAGAAGAAATTAAATACAGCTATCACCTCTATCATTCCTTGTACATGTTAATGAGTGAATATTCATTTTCTAACCCCGAAAAAGAATATTACCGACAGTTGGAATATGCCTATAAGGATTCCATTCTTTCGGTATTGAATCCTAGTGTTGTCGGATATCAATTGGTTTTAAGTTCAAAATTATTAATGGAAGACCGGTGGGATGAAGCATTGGAAGTTGCCGGAAAAACCTATCTCGATCATCGGGAGGATAATCGGATTGCAGCCATGATCACTCATACCATTGCCGATATTTATGCCGCCAAAAAAGATACGCTCAACATCAAGAAATACTTGACTCTATCCTCTATTTATGATATGCGCAGCGGAGTAAAAGAATATATGTCTTTACCCGAACTGGCTACCTTTTTATACCATGATAACGATATTAACCGAGCGTATGCTTACATGAAGTGTTCGCTGGAAGACGCCATATTCTGTAAAGCCCGTTTACGTGCGCTTGAACTGTCGCGCATGCTTCCCATCATTAATGCTACTTACGACATAAAAATGAAAGCGGAAAGAGATCGCCTGGTTCTATTTCTTGTTATCATTATTGTATTGGCCGGAATTCTGATTATCTCCTTATTTATTATATATAAAAAGTTAAAAGAACTGGCTGCTGCCCGTCAGCTGCTGAAAAATACCAACGAACACTTAAAACAAATAAACACAGACCTTCAACACCTCAATGAAGAATTGTCGGAGTCCGATCATGTAAAAGAAGAATACATCAGCTATGTATTTACCATGTGTTCGGAATATATAGACAAGTTGGATAACTTCCGTAAGCGGGTAAATCAGAAAATAAAAGGCGGACAGACCGACGACTTGTATCGTGAAACCAAATCAGGTACTTTTGTAAACGATGAATTGAAGGAGTTTTATAAAAGTTTCGACACCGTATTCCTCAGTATATACCCCGATTTTATTGATGATTTTAATTCCTTGCTTCATGATGAAGAGCATATCCGTCCCAAAGAGGGAGAGTTACTCACGCCGGAATTAAGGATATATGCATTGGTTCGGTTGGGTATAGGCGACAGCGTAAAAATCGCCGGCTTTCTTCATTATTCCCCTCAGACTGTATACAATTATCGTTTAAAGGTGAGGAACAAAGCAAAGATTTCTAAAGAGAAATTCCCCGAGGCAGTAAAACAATTAGGCCAAATGAATAAATAAAAGAAACGTCTTTGAACCATGTCTTTGAGGGGTACAATGCCCCCGGTCACATCTGTTACCAACTTCAAGCCGGAAATAAGTCCCGCGAGGGACGAAATCATGCTTAACCGGATGTGTAGCGCAAGCGAAACTTGCGGTCCTAAAAAGCTCCCCTTCGGCAATTCCGACGGTTACGCCTTGCTTCACCATCGGTTAAATATAAGGCCGTCCCTCACGGGACTTGAGGGGGAGGCTGCTCTCCGTCAGCACATACCCGTCTTGGCATTCTTTTAAGCGTTTTTATTTAACTTAATAACATTGTCCCGGGGTTCCGCACGGTCTCTTTACCCTTACCAAAGCCTCCTTTTTTTATTACTTTCTTAACGAAATATTTCCAAGCAATCCACTATATATCATCATTTTACTTTTTTCAAAGACTTACTTTAAGGCTTTACTAAGGAACAGTTAACCCTCTTGGCCTGTTATATCTTTGTAGGGAAATATTAGTAAAAATAATCTAATTTTATTCAACCATGGAAATAAACCAACAAAGATGGAAAAAGAGATGTATCGTCTTGTTCTTAGGGTCTTTTCTTTTCCTTGCCGGTATTTCTGCTCAAACCGGAAGCAAAATCAAAGTAACAGGTACGATTACAGATGAAACAGGAGAAACAGTCATTTCGGCTACCATAGCCGAAAAGGGAAATCCCTCCAACGGAACAATCAGTAACCTTGACGGAGAATTTATGATCGAAGTCCCTTCCAATGCGACTTTACTGGTCTCTTATATCGGTTACAATACTCAAGAGGTACCGGTAAACGGGAAAACACAGCATTCCATTATATTAAAAGAGAATGTGGAAATGCTCGAGGAAGTAGTGGTGATCGGTTACGGAAGCGTTAAAAAAGACGACCTTACCGGATCTGTTATTGCCATAAAAGCAGAGGAAATGAATAAGGGATTAACCACCTCCCCCCAAGATATGATCAGCGGTAAAATTGCAGGTGTTTCCGTCATATCCGCGGGAGGACAACCGGGAGCAGGCTCTACGATCCGGATCCGCGGAGGTTCTTCCTTAACCGCCAAAAATGATCCGTTGGTCGTCATTGACGGAATCATTATGAGCAACGAAGCTGTAGGCGGTCTCGACAACGGGCTCAGCACCCTCAATCCGGCCGATATTGAAACATTCACCGTATTGAAAGATGCCTCTGCTACAGCCATCTACGGTTCTCGGGCATCCAACGGAGTAATTATTGTTACTACTAAAAAAGGAAAAACAGGAAAACCCAAGGTTTCCTATAATGGAAATGTTTCCGTCAGCACCGCACGTAATCAATACGATGTATTGAGCGGAGATGAATACCGGGACTTGGTGAATAACCTTCCTACGGCAACCGACGCCATGAAAGAGGCGCTTAATCTGTATCCGGGACAAAGTACCGACTGGCAAGACGAGATATATCGTACTGCGATCAGTACGGATCACAACATCAGTGTATTGGGAGGAATCAAGAACATGCCCTACCGAGCTTCGTTAGGTTTTACGGATGAAAACGGAATCCTCAAAACATCCAACTTCCAACGTTTCACCGGAAGTGTTTCATTATCTCCTTCTCTCTTTGATGATCATCTCAAGATGAATATCAATGCCAAAGGAACCAAAATAAGCAACCGCTTTGCCAACAAAGACGCTATAGGCGGCGCCGTATTCTACGACCCGACCAAGCCCGTATATAACGACAATACACTTTACAACGGCTTTTTCACTTGGACAAACGACGGACAACCCAACGGACCCAAAAACAGTCAGGGAGCCATCAATCCGGTTTCGATATTAGAAATGACTCATGATAAATCCGATGTCAAAGCTTTCGTCGGAAATGCTCAATTCGATTACAAACTGCACTTTTTGCCTGAATTAAGGGCGAATGTGAATGTCGCTTACGATTATTCCAACAGCGACGGGAAGAAAACAATAGCTCCCAATGCTCCCCAGGAATACGGAGACGATCCCGATAAATCGGGAAGCCGGTATTATTACGAAGAAACTTTCAAAAATGTATTGTTCGAATCTTATCTGCAATATGCCAAAGACTTGAAAGAGATAGAAAGTCGTTTTGATATCATGGGAGGGTACTCGTATCAAAGTTATAAACAAGACAAGAATAATGTGAAATACTATCTCTCGCGCGACTCGAATCGTTTTGGAGAAGAAACTTCCGTGATAGATCCATACAAAACAGATCCTCGGAAATATGTACTGATTTCATTCTACGGACGTTTGAATTACTCTATGATGGATCGCTACCTCTTGACCTTTACTTTACGTAACGACGGTTCTTCCCGCTTTGCAAAAGGAAACCGCTGGGGACTGTTCCCTTCCGTAGCTTTGGCTTGGAGGATGAATGAAGAGTCTTTTTTGAAAGATTCCGACTACTTGTCCAACCTGAAATTAAGATTGGGATGGGGACAAACCGGTCAGCAGGATATTTCGGACAACTGGTATCCCAGCCGCCAAAGTTGGGCATGGGGAAAAGGAGGTGCAATGTATCCGTTTTATGATGAGAACGGCAACGTTACTTGGGTAAATGTTATCAAGCCTACCGCTGCCAATCCGAATTTGAAATGGGAAACAACCACCACCTGGAACGTCGGTTTTGACTACGGATTCCTTAATAACCGGATCAACGGAACCATCGATTACTATTATCGCAAGACAACCGACCTATTGAATGCGGAAGTAAATGTTCCGGCCGGAACCGACTTTGCCGAACTGGTCGTGGCCAACATCGGTTCATTAACCAATAAGGGATTGGAATTCTCCATTAATGCGGTTCCCGTTCAAACCAAGGATTTTTCCTGGGATGTGGGTTATAATGTTGCATGGAATAAATCCGAAATCACCGCACTGACCTTCGATGATGCCATGGCGGCATCCCCCGGAAAACGGTTTGAATCTACGGGAGGAGTCGGCGGAAAAACGATAAAGATCCACAGTGTGGGTTATGCGCCGGGATCATTCTACGTATATGAACAAATTTACGATCAAAACGGAAAACCGATTGAAGGTGCTTATGTAGACCGTAACAAGGATGGTATGATCAATGATGACGACCTCTATCAATACAAAAAGCCCGAAGCAGACGTATTGATGGGATTCAGTTCCAAGTTTACCTACAAAAACTGGGACTTGGGTTTTAACGGTCGGGTAAGCCTCGGTAATTACCTCTATTATGCTACCGAAGCAACCAACGGCGGTCTTAATGTATCGGACCTGTTCGGCAACAACAACCTCACCAACCGGACTCCTTATTCCTTAAAAGCCGGTTTCAGTACACGGCAACGCTTATCCGATTACTACGTCCAAAATGCATCTTTCTTAAAGATCGACAATATCACGTTGGGATACAGCTTTTCGACCCGTTTTATGACCGGCCGGGTATTCGGAACAGTACAAAACCCGATTATTCTTACGAAATACAAAGGGCTTGATCCCGAAATATCAAACGGGTTGGATAAAGAATTATATCCTCGTCCGCTGAGGTTTATTATGGGTGTCAATCTTAACTTTTAATATCACAACTGTCATGAATAAAATTAAATATATAAAAAGCGTCACATTCGCACTCCTGACCGGGTTATTATTATTCACCGCTTGTCTGGATGATTTGGATCAGGAAAAACCGAACAACGAAGATATTACCGATATCATTAATGAAGAAGGAGCCAAATCCTTCCTGGCCAAAATATATTCGGGTTTCGGATTGTCAAGTAATCAAGGTCCTTCGGAAGAAAACGATCTTACCGCTACGGACGGGGATCAGGGAGCATTGGTATTCCTGAGAGGGTTGATCACCATGCAGGAATTTCCGACCGACGAAGCCATCTGGAACTGGAAGGACGAAGGAATTGTAGAACTGGTCAATGTCAATTGGGATTATACTACTAAATACGCTTATACTTTTTATCAACGGGCGATGCTTAACATCCGGTATTGTACGGAATTTCTTAAACTATTCGATGTTTCGACCAATATTCCGAATATCGAACGGTATCGTGATGAAGTAAAGGCTATTCGCGATATAAATTATTATTACTTGATTGATCTGTATGGAAATCCCGGCGTGGTATGGGACGATTCGCCCCTGGATGACAAAGGCTGGTATCCCTCTCAAATCGGCAGAAAAGAATTGTTTCAAAAGATCGTAACCGATTTGGAAGAATTGGACAAAAACGGTAATCTGCCGGAAAATCCGAGTATGGCTACCTACGGACGAATCACCAAGCCTGTATTGTGGACCGTATTGGCTAAACTGTACCTGAATGCCGAAGTTTATACGGGAACTCCCATGTACGATAAAGCTTCTATTTATTGCGATAAAGTAATTCAAGCCGGATTCGGGTTGGAAGATAATTATACCAATCTGTTTTGCAGCGAAAACCATTTATCTCCCATGCGGGGCAAGGAAATTATTTATGCCATTCCGTTTGACGACACCAATGCCAAGAGCTACGGAGGAACCAGCATGTTGATCGACGGAGCTTACGGAGGAGAGTTCAGCGGGAACTGGTTCGGAAGCAACAGCTCGGGATGGACCTGCCTGAAACCGAAAGAAACATTGATAGCCAAGTTTGATGATTCTCCCGACAACGGATTGGACCGTTTCAAAAGCAATACCAAACTGGATGGCCGCTATTTATTCTGTGATGTGCTTACTTATGAAAAAACAACGGTACCGGATCCTTCCTGGCCATTTGATCCCGAAACGGGAGAGATATTGTATGAGGTAAAAGCCAGAAGAGAAGTCGCCGCCAAACTGGCCGACTGGGATGCCGGGTATTTGTGTTATAAGTTTACCAATCTGGGTTGGGACAATGCAAAAGTAACATTGACCGATTTCCCCAACACCGATTTCCCCTTATTCCGTTTGGCTGATATTTACCTGATGTATGCAGAATGCGCCGTCAGAGGACAGGGTGATAAGTCTTTGGCTTTGAAATACATCAACGACCTCCGCAAAAGAGCTTATAAAGGAAGCGGCACCGGACAAATCACTTCGGGAGAGATGACCTTGGATTTTATCTTGGACGAGCGGGCCCGGGAACTTTACTGGGAAGGACACCGCCGCAGCGATCTGATCCGCTTCGGGAAATTCACTCAAAACTATGTGTGGCCTTATAAGGGAGGTAGCGAAGAAGGAATGGCAAACGTCAACACCCGATACAATGTTTATCCGATCAGCGATAAAGATCTCACTTCCAATCCGAACCTGATTCAAAACGAAGGTTATAAATCCATTAATAAATAAAGATCATCCTATGAAAAAGATATATTTGATAATCAGTTTGATTGCCGGTGTTTGTTGGTCTTATTCCTGTTCGGATGAACACGATCCCGTCTATACGCCGGGAACGGAAAAATCGGCACAACCCGTTACCCCCGAATCGGGTAAAGAATACGTATTGGAGATAGAACATAAATATGAAGCGTTAGAAACATTTCAATGGAGTAAGGCGGAATACCCCTTAGCGGTCGGCATCCGGTATACGTTGGAACTCGACAAAGAGTCCGGCAACTTCGAAAGCCCGGTCAGGTTTACTTCTATCACCCAACCCGAAATGAGTTTTACGGTAGAAGAAATGAATAATGCCCTCGAAAAATTAGAATTGGCCCCCAACGAAAAATCCAAAGTAAAATGGAGGTTATTAAGCCACGCCTACGGAGGTGAAGAAGGAAATGTATTGCTCACCGAATTTCCCGAACTGGTCTCGGAAGTAAGGGAACTTTATGTCACCCCATACGAAGAGGAAAAAGCTTTCCCCGAAAATCTATACATGATCGGAGAAGAATTCGGCAACTGGAATTGGGAAGATCAAGGTATCGTGGAGATGGTTCCCGTCAACGGGAAAGAAGGAGAATTCTGGTGCATTAATTATTTTACGGCCGGAAAAGGATTCAAGTGGGCGCCAAAGAAAGCTTGGGCCAATGATTTTAATGCAATGGATACCAACACCGGATTTGTTATTAACGGAGGAAATGCCGAAGTGTCTGCCGACGGATTGTATATGGTATATATCAATATGAAAGCAAGTGAAATTTACATCGAGCCCGCTCGGGTATTCGGAATCGGTGACTGTTTCGGAGGATGGACCGAAGGTACTTATCCTTTTACCGTGTCCGGCAATACCACTTCCATCGTAACTTCGGCCGACGGAGAATTGCGGATGTATGCCGCTTCATCTGCTGCCACCACCGATTGGTGGACGAGAGAGTTCATTATTTTGAGCGGAAAAATTGTATATCGCGGAAACGGTTCCGATCAGGAACGAGTCAGAGTCGTTGCGGGAAAAACAGTCACGCTCGATTTCAAAGCGGGAACAGGAACCGTAAATTGATCGCCTGCGGTTATGGAGAAAGGTGTGAAATTGTTGATAAATAATAAAAAATCAACGTTTCTCCGGGGGGAGACTCTCCCCCCTATGCAGGGGAGGTGTTCACCTCTATGCAGGGGAGACGTTCACC
>DAIQOU010000119.1:0-2339 GCA_036787725.1 Bacteroidales bacterium | reverse complement strand
CCCGGATATTCATAAAACGGTTTTCAAAGAAGGATAAGTTATTCGTAAAAATAAAAGAACAATATCCACCTCTTTGTAAAACCGATGCTTCTCTTAACTTATAAAACAAACAATAAATGAAACATATATTATTCATATGGATTGCAATCGGAATTGCAATCGGGCCGGCAACCGCCCAAGAATTGGTTTCTCCCAACGGGAATTTATCTGTGAACTTTTACTTGAGTTCAAACGGAGAGCCCGTTTATACAATGACTTACAAGAACAAACAGGTGCTTAAACCCGGTAAATTGGGATTGGAATTGGTGCCGGAAGCAGACAGCCGCGACTTCTGGGATTTTTCGCCGGAAGGAACCGTAGCCCGGCAAAAAGATGAAAAAACGAATCTTTATTCGGGCTTTCAAATCGTTACAACCGAGGTATCTCCCTTCGATGAAACTTGGGAGCCGGTCTGGGGAAACAGTCGCAGCATACGCAACCGATATAACGAGTTAAAAGTAACGCTCAATCAACCGCAAACAGATCGGCAAATGATTATCCGGTTTCGACTGTTTGACGACGGGTTGGGATTCCGTTATGAGTTTCCTCAACAAAACAATCTTATTTATTTCATTATAAAAGAAGAACGAACTCAATTCGCCCTCACGGGAGATCATACTGCTTTTTGGCTGCCGGGAGATTACGATACCCAGGAATATGATTATACGACCTCCCGGCTATCCGAAATAAGAGGACTGATGAAGCAGGCCGTTACGCCCAATTCTTCTCAAACCCCTTTTTCCGAAACAGGAGTACAAACAGCTCTGATGATGAAAACCGACGACGGGTTATATATCAATCTGCATGAAGCTGCGTTGGTAAACTATTCGTGTATGCATCTCAATCTGGATGATAATAACTTTATCTTCGAATCATGGCTGACTCCCGATGCTAAAGGAAATAAGGGATATCTGCAAGCTCCTTGCGTCACTCCTTGGCGCACGGTGATCGTAAGCGATGATGCTCGGGAGGTATTGGCTTCCAATATAACCTTGAACTTAAACGAACCTTGTAAAATAGAGGATCCTTCCTGGATTAAACCCGTAAAGTACATCGGAGTGTGGTGGGAAATGATCACGGGTAAAAGTACATGGGAATATACAAGCGAGTTGCCGAGCGTTCAGTTGGGAATAACCGATTACAGCAAAGTAAAACCGAACGGAAAACACGGCGCAACCACAGCGCATGTAAAAGAATACATTGATTTTGCGGCCGAACACGGTTTTGATGCCGTGTTGGCAGAAGGATGGAACATCGGTTGGGAAGACTGGTTCGGCAAGTCAAAAGACTATGTTTTCGATTTCATCACTCCCTATCCCGATTTTAATGTAGCGGAAATACGGGATTACGCCAAAAGCAAAGGAGTAAAGATGATGATGCATCACGAAACCTCCTCTTCCGTCCGCAATTACGAACGCCATCTGGAACAAGCTTATCGATTCATGGTCGATAACGGGTATAACTCGGTCAAAAGCGGCTACGTAGGCGATATTATTCCTCGGGGAGAACATCATTACGGCCAATGGATGAACAATCATTATATGTATGCGGTAAAGAAAGCGGCCGAATCCCGGATCATGGTCAATGCGCATGAAGCTACCCGTCCTACGGGACTTTGCCGGACCTATCCGAACCTGATCGGAAACGAATCGGCACGGGGAACGGAGTACCAGGCTTTCGGAGGAAACAAGCCGAACCATGTGACCATCCTTCCGTTTACCCGCTTGTTGGGCGGACCGATGGATTATACTCCGGGCATATTCGAATTTGATATAAGCAAATTAAACCCGGACAATACTTCGCATGTAAACAGCACGCTGGCCAATCAATTGGCTTTGTATGTAACCATGCCCGGGCCTTTACAAATGGCAGCGGATCTGATCGAGAATTACAAGCGTTTTCCGGATGCCTTCCAATTCATCAAAGAAGTGGCATTGGATTGGGACGAAAGCCGTTACCTCGAAGCCGAACCGGGAGAATACATTACCGTCGCCCGTAAAGCCAAAGGAACGGGCAATTGGTTTGTAGGGAACGTATGCGGTGAAAACGGATTTAATTCGGCTTTCGGTTTTGATTTTCTCGATCCGGGCAAACAATACATCGCAACGGTCTATTGTGATGCAAAAGACGCTCATTACAAGACGAATCCGCAAGCTTATGAAATCCGGAAAGGGATTGTCACCAATAAATCCAAATTCAAACAACGGTCTGCTCCGGCGGGAGGATATGCGATCAGTATTATGGAAGTTGCTCATAAAGATCAGTTGAAAGGCCTGAAAAAATGGTAAAAGGCGTGAAGG
>DAIQOU010000611.1:0-2961 GCA_036787725.1 Bacteroidales bacterium | reverse complement strand
ATGCCAAATGAGCTTTTACTGTTTTACCATCCATATTTCTTTTGAAAACAAATCAACTCTATTCTAAAGACAAACCAACTGATTTTTATAACGGCAAAGATACCGAATCGGCTTGGCCTAAAAAACTTTCCGGATTATTTTCTTTGGTTTGACTTTGATTTAGACATTCGATACCGAATTACCCGGTCTCTCAACCCTCAATACCGAACGACTCAATACCGTCATTCCGATTCCCCGTCCTCCCAAATAGATCAGAAAAGCCATCCACAAAGCATGATTTCCCATCAAGGGGTAAAAAAGATAATAGATAAGAAAGAAACAACCGGAAGCAATCAGCATGGCATAAAACATGGAACGGGTAGCAGTTGCCCCAATAAAAATACCATCCCATAAAAAGGCAGCAAACCCGATCAACGGGATAGCCAATACCCAATAAAAATAGGCATCGGCAGCTTCAATTACCGAAAGATCATTGGTCAATAAATGCAAAAAGCTCTTCCCTCCGGCAACATACAACAAGGTAAAAAGTAAGGCAAGTCCAATCCCCCACCGAAATAAAATGCGAACCATCCGCCGAAGCAACGGTTTATTTCCCGCTCCGATATAACGGCCTGCCAACGCTTCTCCCGCATAAGCAAAACCATCCATAATATAAGAATACAAGGTAAACAATTGCATCAATAACGTATTGACTGCCAAAATTACATCCCCCTGTTTGGCTCCGGTAGAAGTAAAAAAAGCAGTGACACCAACCAGACACAACGTACGCAGGAAAATATCACTGTTGATCGAAAAGAAACGACGCATAGCCGACCGTTGCAAACTGCTCCGCAGCCGGATATACTTTTTCAGTTTGCCGTAATATCGGGCCCACAAATACAGCGCCAGTGCCAACCCGCTGTATTGGGCAATCAATGTTCCAAAAGCCACTCCTTCCACTTTGAGATGCAATCCATAAACGAAAAATAAACTGCAAAGGATATTTACTATGTTTTGAGCTATGGAAATAAACATCGGGAAACGGGAATTCTGCATACCGATGAACCACCCGGTAAACCCGTACATTCCCAATACGGCAGGCGCTCCCCAAATACAAATACGAAAGTAAATACCGGCCCCGTTCTTTACTTCGGGAGTGGCATCAATCAACCGAAAAGCAATTTTTTCAATCGGATATTGAAGCAAAAGCAATATACAGGCAATGGACAGGCCCACACACAACGAACGAACTAATACCTTCACAGCCTCTTTCAAATCTCTTTTGCCGAAAGCTTGTGAAGTCATTCCGCCCGTACCCATTCGTAAAAACCCGAAATTCCAATAAATAATGTTGAATAACAATCCTCCCACGGCAATAGCACCAATGTAAGCCGTAGAACCCAAATGACCTACAATCGCCACATCGATCAATCCCAACAACGGTACGGTAATATTGGAAATGATGGAAGGAACGGCTAATTGCAATATTTTTCTGTTCATTTATTTCACTCATTTACAGCGTCACCCCGGCAGTCAACAGATTAAACATGTTTTTGCACTCTCTTTCTTTATTGACCGGGCAAAGGTAGCAATACCGCTACAAAAACAAAAATTATCCGATTATTCACATCAATAAGTATTTTATCAAAAAACGAATAATGTTGTACATCATACCGGTAATCACCAAAAGAATAAATACTTTTTATTATATTTGTACAAAATGTTAACTTTACAAATCATGAAAAATATTATTGTTATTGCAGGATTACTGCTTTTCCTGAATCAGATTAATGCTCAAGTCAGCCAACCCTACACAGTAGATTTCGAAAACCATTCACCGGGTACTTATACCACCGCTATGGTGTCTTCTGATTTTCCCGCAGCCGAATGGTACCACGGCTTTGAATACGAAAGAGCAACAATCGTAATTGAAGAGGGAAACCGCGTTCTCCGGGTTAAGTATCCACAAGGATGTTTGGGTCCCAATTATGAAGAAGGATGCGGCATTCAGATCAAATGGAGGCTCCCGGAAACGGCCGATACCATGTGGGTCAGCTATAAACTTAAATTTGAAGACGGCTTCGACTTCCGGAAAGGCGGAAAACTGGCCGGTCTTTGCGGAGGAAAAGCATATACGGGAGGAAATAAACCTGCCTCTAAAGGAGACGGATGGAGTGCCCGCATCATGTGGCGTGAAAACGGTACCGCTTTTCAATACATGTATTATGTAGAACAAGCAGCCAATTACGGGGACTATTGGGCTTGGCAAGAAAACGGCACTGCTTCCCGGTTCCGGTCGGGAGAATGGTATACCGTGACCACTCAAATCATACTGAACACGATTCATCGCGGGGCTTCACAAGGCAATCACGACGGAATTATCCGTTCATGGCTGAACGGTAATCCGGTAATGGAAAAAACCAACTTACGCCTGGTCGATTTCGAAAATCAATCCATCGATCTGTTTTATTTCTCTACTTTTCACGGAGGCAGTTCCGCTGACTGGAGTCCGATACGGGACAGTTATATTCGTTATGATGATATAATTATTTCGAAAGATCCCATTTTCAATGAAAGCACCTCAATCAACGTTCCTCACGAAACAACTATTTTCCTCTCGAATTCCGCCTCCGGCCAATTAACTGTCAATGCGGAAAAAGAAATTCAGCTTTTGGAAGTTTATTCCGTTTTAGGAAGGAAACTAATCCATACTCCCGAAAATTCGATTAACATTCAACCCCTCGTTCCCGGCATTTATTTAATCCAAGTCACTTTCCAAGATGATACCCGATCCGGCTTGAGATTCAGAAAATCATAAAACTATTTCTAAATTAAAAGGAAATGCATTTGTACGTTTAAAATTAAACCATCGAATGCATTTCGCTTTTATTCGCCAAACCTATTTAATAAACACTTCCGGTTATTCATTCACCTACTTAACGCAAGACCTTCATTACCCTAAAATATAAACTAAACCGGTAA
>DAIQOU010000610.1:0-2963 GCA_036787725.1 Bacteroidales bacterium | reverse complement strand
ACAATCCTTATTTCTTTGATTCGTCCGTCTTTATCCCGGAGTTTCAGCAGGGAATCGTCTCCCGCATTCAGTTCGTCCATAAGGGAAAACAATTCGCAATCCTCTTTATTCTCCAAGTTCACCTCATTTACGGCCACTACTTTGTCGCCAACAGCCAGTTCGTCTCTCAACCGATCGTCCCATACCATACCGATCACCACACTCCCATTGTTTATGGATAACGAAATCGGATTCATTTTTTCATAAATATCCGTCTCTTTCTCAAAAAAAGGAACGAAATAAAACTTTTTGTTGATATAGTCTACGGTAACGGTTCCGTATTTCAGCAATTCGATTCCTATTCGCGAATTACCGTCGGCAGTTGTATGGGCAGATGCATTCTTGAACAGCGCTTTCTTTATCTTCAATTCCGGCAATCGGAATCGATATTGCATCGTATCATCTGCTCTTCCGAAAAGTCCGAGTGTATGACTGCCTTTGCCTTTATACAAAAGGCTGTTATCGGTTATAATCTTTTTCTCCCTGAAATAGTTCAAATGATTCAATGCCATATCCAAAAGACCGGTCATCCCGCTGTCGAACAAAAGTTGTATCCTTCCCTTTTTCCTGTCCTTAATACCGATCCACACATAAGGGCTGCTTTGTGACGGTGTAAGAAAAAGATCCGATGCATATTTCTTTTGTTCCTTAAGATTTATTCGGGCCGGATTATCGGTGATAATGACCGTACTGTCTTTGGGAGAAAACCGGACAATCGAATTTCGCAATAAATTACTGCCGATAATGCCATCCCATCTCCAACAACTGCTCAATGTAGTATCTTTAAAAAGCAATGCCGGAATTTCATCAAATACGATTCCTCCCATCTCTATCCCCGACAAAGAATAAATATGCATACTGTCTTTTTTACCGCTTTGATCAAGCACCGACAAACTATCTGCGGGTTGGAGTTGCAATTCTTCCGCCAATTCTTTCGAAAACATGCTTACCGCTCCCGTATCCAACAGAAAACGACGTTGTTTCCCGTTGATCGTAACCGGAACGATGAACCAGCCGGCCTCTCTCTCACAACGAATCTCCGCATAATAATCCTTTGAAGCGGTACCTCCTCCATTGGCAGAAGGAATGTTTTGGGAATATCCGCTCCGGATAACAAAGAATAATATTAACAATAGTAATCCTTTTTTCATGGGTTTTATATAAAAGAGCTTATTTTCAATAAATTACCGGTCTATTTACTTTTCTCTTGCCGGAAAAGTAACAAAAGGTCAAGACTTGGTTTTCCGGTGACCCGCCACGAAAACCTATGTCGACCGGAGCAACTTCGGATGAATTCGATCATAAAAATGCATTCGATAGAAAGATACCTGATTATTTAAGTTTATCTAAATCATTTTATCTTTCGCAAACAAATATAAGGAAGTTTTATTTAAAACCGGAAGTGCAAAAGGGTATAACCACGATATAGTTGTACATTTGACCGCACAAGAAAAAACATCCGGATCTTTAATCGTTAACAGATGAGGCAAAAAATACTTATTCTTTATCATTCGGGAGCAGGCAGCACAAAAACGATAGCCGATGTATATTCTATTCTTCTCAAAGAATATCAAACCGACATTTTACCGGTAAGTTTGTCTTTCGATTATACTCTAATCGGCCGCTACGATCTCCTTGTTTTTTGTTTTCCCTGCTATCATTGCGATGTAAGTAAATTGATGAAGGAGTTTCTGGAGAGAATGCCCGAACAACCTCAACCGACAAAAGCGTTTGCATTCCTTACTTACGGGTTGTATGCAGGAAATGCCATACGTAATTTCATCAAAAAATGCCGATCGAAAAAGATACATGTCGAAAATTATGCCGATTACCGGGCACCCGCCACAGACGGCACCCTGTTACTCCCCTCCTTTCGATTTATGTATCGTTACGAAAAGAATGTATCCGGCAATATCCTGAAAGACATCGAAAAGATAAAAAAGATCTTATCCGGAGAACGGTCTACCCGGAAGCTACCCCGTTTCAAACTATATACCCTGCTTAATTATCCGAATGAAATCCTCGGCAAGAAATCCAAACCTCGCATAAAGGTTCGAAAAGAAGTTTGTACGAATTGTCATCTCTGCGTGAACCGTTGTCCGCGCGGCTGTTGGACCGCCGGAACCTCCTATCCCGTCTTTGATCCGGTCGCCTGCGACAGTTATTATAAGTGTATTCATCACTGTCCCCGGGAAGCTCTTGTGTTTTCCGAGAAGACCATTCGGAAGAAGAAATTGAATCCGGCCTTTTATAAGGAATGGAAAGAGAAGATATTGGAGGGGAGGAGGAAAAAGAAAAAAAATCTCTTCCAATAACTCCTCATCTATAATCCATTTTATTCTTTCATCCTTTCAAAAGACTAAAATGGGCTCCTGTTAATATCAAATTTACCTTATTTCCTTCTTTTTGAGCGGAGGTGTCTTGTTTTCCGGACAATACATCCATTGCTTCTATATAATAAGACTGTCCTATAACCTCTATAATCAAATTTCGCAATCGCGTTTCCTGAGGTGAACCTATAGATACACCCAAACTCAGATTGACTTGTTCCGTAAGATTTGTAGAGTTCCATGTTTGTACAGCCGATATTACAGCATCATAATCTCCTTCTTTACCGAAATAAGCCAATACACATCTTATATAACATCCCCAATCCTTTCCACTGACTATATGAATTTTAGATCCCAACGCTAGAGGGCTTACTAAATCTTTTCTATTTAGAAATTCAATTACAGAAAAAGTTATTTCTATACCTATCCCGGGTTCAAACGTAAATTCATATTTATTCTGATTTGAGGATTCACTCATACCTTCTAACATAAATGTATTCTGTTGAGATATTTCCTGTAATATTATTTCCGGAACTGCAGATAAAGAGATTAATTTCAGATCAACAAACAATTGTATCATTTGAATAAACATGT
>DAIQOU010000118.1:0-10847 GCA_036787725.1 Bacteroidales bacterium | reverse complement strand
CAACTCCTCTCTATTTTTATAAAAGAGAGAATTCAAAAAAAGAATTTTCAAGAAGGTTCTCCACCGGTAGTCATCTGTCGGATTGCATAATGTTTTATCATTCGGAGAGTTTCCTATTCCGTCATTATCATTTCAGCAGATGTCGGTGGAATTAAATATAAAATTATAAGCTTGTTAAATAATTATTGAACAAATGAAGCATATTCCGAGGGAGACTTGTTGCAAATTATTTTGTTTTGTTTCCGGAATCGCGTACTTTTGCAAAAATTTATTAATAAGATTATACAAAATGCCACCCATTTCGAAAAGAGGAAATGAAATGCCGGCTTCTCCCATCAGGAAACTAGTTCCGTTGGCAGATGCTGCAAAGGCTAAGGGCCTTCATGTACATCACCTGAATATTGGTCAACCGGATCTTCCGACTCCCGAAGTGGGATTGGATGCGGTACGAAATATAGATCGCAGTATTCTTGAATACAGTCCGAGCGACGGTATCAAATCTTATCGTGAAAAATTGGTTTCTTATTATGCCAAGTTTAATATAAATGTTTCCGCGGATGATATAATTGTTACGACCGGCGGATCGGAAGCTGTTTTATTTGCTTTCTTGGCTTGTTTGAATCCGGGAGATGAAATTATTGTTCCGGAGCCTGCATACGCCAATTACATGGCTTTTGCCATTTCGGCGGGTGCGGTTATAAAGACTGTTTCATCCACGATCGAGGAGGGGTTTGCTCTTCCTCCCATTGAAAAGTTCGAAAAGTTGATTACGGATCGTACGAAAGGTATTATGATTTGTAATCCGAACAATCCGACAGGTTATTTATATTCCCGGGCGGAAATGGAACAGATTAAACAATTGGTGCAAAAATATGATTTGTATTTATTCTCGGATGAAGTATATCGGGAATTCATTTACACCGGTTCTCCTTATATTTCTGCCTGTCATTTAAAAGGTATAGAGGAGAACGTGGTATTGATTGACTCGGTTTCAAAACGGTACAGTGAATGCGGGATTCGTATCGGAGCATTGATTACCAAAAATAAAGAATTACGCAAAACGGTTATGAAGTTTTGCCAAGCTCGTCTCAGTCCGCCTTTACTCGGGCAGATTGTTGCAGAAGCTTCGCTGGATGCCTCGTCCGAATACATGTTGGATGTATATGAAGAATATGTGGAAAGACGGAAATTCCTTATTGACCGATTAAATCGTATTCCGGGAGTATATTCTCCCATTCCGATGGGAGCATTTTATACCGTGGCTAAGTTGCCGGTAGATGATTCGGACAAGTTCTGCAGTTGGTGTCTTTCGGATTTTGAATATGAAGGACAAACAGTCTTTATGGCTCCCGCTTCAGGTTTTTATACGACTCCCGGGTTGGGACGAAATGAAGTTCGTATCGCATACGTTTTAAATAAAGAAGAATTGGGCAAAGCATTGACCGTTTTGGAAAAAGCGTTGGAAGCTTATAACCAATTGAATAAAGAAAAGTCCGGTATTGAATAAGGAACTGTTTATAGCAAGGAAGATTTATTCCACTAAGGATGGAGAGAAGAAAGTTTCTCCTCCTGCAGTTCGTATTGCCATGCTCAGTATCGCCTTGGGATTGGCCGTGATGATTATTGCCGTATGTATTATTGTGGGCTTCAAAAAGGAAGTTCAAAATAAAGTAATCGGGTTTGGATCTCATATTCAAATATCCAATTTTGACAGTAATACTTCTTATGAGGTTCATCCGATTGCTGTTGATCAAGAACTGATCGATAACATTCAACAAACACCCGGGATTGCACATATTAATTATTTTGCCACCAAGCCGGGAATTATAAAAACAGATAGCGATTTTCAGGGAATCATTCTTAAGGGAGTAGATGAAAACTTCAATTGGGATTTCTTCCGACAAAATTTGAAAGAAGGAGATGTTTTGGAAATCGATCCGGAAGAGACCACAACCCGGGTCATCATCTCCCGTTATTTGGCGGATAAGTTACAACTTTCTTTGAACGAATCCTTTAATACTTATTTTATTCAAGAAGAGATCCGCGCAAGAAAATTTCATATTGCCGGTATTTATGAAACCAATTTTGCGGAATATGATAAGTTGTTTATTATTTCCGATATTAAACAAGTCAGGAGATTGAATAAATGGGATGAAGATCAAATCGGAGCGATCGAAATCTTGATTGATGATTACGACCGGCTGGATGAGATAACGGAAAACTTATATTATCGGCTTTCGGCCGAAAAGGACCGATTGGGAAATTCATTCTTCGTAAGATCCGTGAAACAGTTGAACCCGATGATTTTCGAATGGCTTGCTTTGTTGGATATGAATGTGGTAATTATCCTTATACTTATGCTTGCCGTTTCGGGATTTTCCATGATATCGGGATTATTGATTATTATTTTGGAGAGAGCCAATATGATAGGAATATTAAAAGCGTTGGGAGAGACCAATGCCAATATTCGGAAAATATTCTTATATGTATCTTTCTTCCTTATCTCAAAAGGGTTGTTTTGGGGAAACATTATCGGCCTGGGCATTTGCTTTTTCCAGAAATATACCGGTTTTTTGAAGTTGGACCCTGCTACTTATTATGTTGCCGAAGTGCCGATTCGCTTGGATTGGGTACATTTGGTTTTATTAAATGCGGGAACCCTTCTTATTACCATGTTTATATTGGTTGGGCCTTCTTATATAATCGCTCGTATCTCTCCGGTCAAATCCATTCGTTTTGAATAATTTCCTTTTTGTTGTGTGTGTTTTTAAAATAAGGATTATCTTTGCATCCTGTTTTTTGGTGAGAAATCTTGCAATCTTTAAAGTCATGTAATTGTTTGGTTAAATAGCGGAGAGTTGAATCCGTTGAAAGAAATGTGCAGTAAGCAGATTTCATTTATTATACCGGTGTGATTGTTATTCAAATCATACGGTTATTATTTTATTTAACTTAAAAACAATTATCATGTTATCTCAAAAATATGGTCGTACTTATCATTACCCTTTTTCTCCGGGTACGACAAGCGACGATCGAATCAATCATACTTATTGGAAAGATATTCTGCAATTCAAGACGTTATTGCATACCGAGAAATTGGATGGGGAGAATAATTGCCTGAATCGGCATGGTGTTTTTGCGCGTTCGCATGCTTCACCTACGGTATCCCCATGGACCCGGCAACTTCGGGAACGGTGGGAATTACTTAAACGGGATTTGGGAGATGTTGAACTTTTCGGTGAAAATCTGTATGCGGTACATTCTATAGAATATAAATCAATTGAATCATATTATTTTATTTTTGCGGTACGATGTCTGGATAAATGGCTGTCTTGGGAAGAAGTGAAGTTTTATGCTGCTTTGTATGACTTTCCGGCGGTTCCCGAACTCGCCGTGCACCGGGTTGCAGATCTTACCGAAGATAAATTGAAATCGGATGTGATCCGCTTGGCCGGTCAACCCGGGGTTTTCGGTACTTGGGATACGCAACTGAATCGGGATTGTTCCCGTGAAGGAGTCGTCAGTCGGAATCCGGAGGAATTTCCCGTTCAAGAGTTTCCTCGGCATGTTTTTAAATATGTAAGAAAAGGGCATGTGAAAACCGATGAGCATTGGACCCGAAACTGGAAGCGGGCCCGATTGGTATGGGAAAAAAAGGAAAATTTTTAATGGGGTTGTCTTCCGGTGGAGCAACCTGTTAAATGGAAATGGAAATGAAAATAATAGAGAATAAAGATTGGACTGCATTGGAAAATCGATATGCTCCGGTCAGGGAAATGATTACTGTTCCTCAAGATAAAATACATCATGCAGAAGGAAATGTAGCCATTCATACTCAACTGGTTTTGAAAGAATTGGAAAAACTGCCGGATTACCGCCGGTTGGAAGAATCGGAAAAGGAAATCCTTTGGACTGCCGCACTTTTTCATGATGTGGAGAAGCGTTCTACTTCCCGGATAGATGAAAACGGACGAATTTCGACTCCTAATCATGCGCGAAAGGGAGAATATACAACCCGGAATATCTTATACAGAGATACGGCTGTGCCTTTCCGCGTTCGGGAACAAATAGTTTCATTGGTACGTTTTCACGGATTACCGATTTGGTTTTCCGAAAGACCCGAACCGCAAAAAATAATTGCGGAAGTATCGTTGAGGACAGATACGTTGTTGTTGAAATTGTTGGCGGAAGCAGACGCACGCGGACGAATTTGCCCGGATGCAGATTCGCTTTTGGAATCGATAGAATTCTTTCAGGCATTCTGCGAAGAGTGGGGATGTTGGAGGAAAGAGAGAAGCTTTGCAAGCTCGGGAGCCCGGTTTCATTATTTTAATGCACTTGATACTTACATTGATTATATTCCTCATGATTCTTATAAATGTGAGGTAACTTTACTTTCCGGTTTACCCGGAATGGGAAAAGATTATTACATCCATACGTTGGATCCCGAAATTCCGATTATCGGTTTGGATGATATCCGGAGAAAGCACAAATGGAGTCCGACAGACAAATCGGCCAACGGAAGAACGGTTCAACTGGCTAAAGAGGAAGCTCGTTGTTATTTGAGAAAAGGAATCGATTTTGTATGGAATGCCACCAATATCACCCGGATGATGCGATCTCAGTTGATTGATCTGTTCACTTCCTATGGTGCTAAAGTGAAGATTGTGTATGTGGAAAAACCATTTCATATATGGAGAAAGCAAAATAGAGAAAGAGACTACCCTTTACCCGAATCGGTATTGGATGATATGCTCCGAAAGTTGGAGGTTCCTCAACTTACGGAAGCCCATGAGGTAGAGTATTTGACAGAGGATTAATCCGGCTTTTTCGATGAGAACGTAAGTCGGTAAAATCATTAAAAATAGGGATTGTGATAGAGAAGGTTAATTTTTATATTTGCATAATGTGTTGGAAAACCGATTGAATGATGGAAAAAGAATATGAAAAAAGGTTGGAAGAAAGAGGGATTAAACCGACAGCTGTTCGATTGTTGATTTTTAGAGCGATGGTAAGCCATCCGCAAGCGTTTAGTTTGTCGGATTTGGAAATAAAGCTGGATACGGTGGATAAGTCGACGCTTTTCAGAACCATTTCTTTGTTTCATAAAAATCTTCTGATTCACAGTATTGACGATGGATCCGGATCGGTTAAATATTCGGTATGCAGCAGCGATTGTAATTGTACCATTCGAGAATTGCATGTTCATTTTTCATGCAATCGTTGTAAAAAGACCTTTTGTCTGAAAAATATTTCCATTCCTGATATACAACTGCCTCCCGGTTTTCTTCCCGAAAGTGTAAATTTTGTGATTAAAGGATTGTGTGCCGACTGTTCTTAATAAAATGTTTTTCTCTATTGCTTTTACGGTTTATATACCATTCCAATGTAAGAAATAAAATCCTATATTTGTTTCTCGAATAGACTTTATATCGGTAAAATAAGTTCATACTTATTTTACCGTAGGTTTTCTTTCTGCTTCACTTTTGCAGCCGGGCACCTTTCCGGCAAGAGAAAAGGATGAAGAACGATAATATAAATAAAAACAAAATATGATCGATTATATGAAAAAGCCTGTATGTTGGGGAATGGTAACCGTTGCCGTCGTTCCCGGTCATTCGGTAGTGGCACAAAAAACGGTTGAGAAACCCAATATTATCATTATCATGGCAGATCAGTTACGTGCTGATCTGCTGCAACGAGAAGGATACCCGCTGAATACCATGCCTTTTGCAGATCAATTGGCAAGTAGCGGAACTTGGTTCGATCGGGCTTATACGGCTGCTCCGGCGAGCGGTCCGGCTCGGGTTTCGATGCTGACCGGAAGGTTTCCGAGTGCCACCCATGTAAAATCCAATCATAATCTCCGAGATGCTTATTATACCAAAGATTTGTTTGATGTAGCCACAGAACAGGGTTATATGACTGCTTTGATCGGAAAGAACCATTCTCATCTCTCTTCCGATCGGGTAAATTATTGGAAACCTTATAATCATGAAGGAGAAGAGTCCAAAAATAAAAGTGAATTAGGCAACTCCTTTGATGCCTATCTGAAAACATTGGATATGTATGCCGATATGGAGCCTTCGCCTTATGGAGTGGAAGCGCAATTGCCTTATCGTATGGTGGATGATGCTTCCGGTTGGATGGATTCCGTATCCGGTACTCCTTTTTTGATGTGGTTTTCCATTCCCGAACCTCATAATCCTTATCAGACATGTGAGCCGTACTATTCTATGTTTCCTCCGGAAGCGTTACCTCCCTTAAGAAGTTCAGCCGATGATAGGAGAACAAAAGGAGAAGAATATGAATTGCTTTCCGAAATGATGGGACAAGGACATGTCGGTTATGAAAAGAATCTTCAACGATTACGCTCTGTTTATCATGGTATGTTGCGTATGATTGATGATCAATTGCTTCGTTTGATAGGTGAATTGAAGAAAAAAGGGATTTATGATCATACGATTATTGTATTTCTGTCAGATCATGGGGACTATGCAGGAGAATACGGATTAATGAAAAAAGGCGTGGGATTGGATGATGCCATCGCCCGTATCCCCATGCAATGGACCGGACCCGGAATTATGGCTTCCGGCGCGTCTCATAAGGCTCATGTGAATCTCATTGATGTTTTTCCTACCGTTTGTGAAATAATGGGAGCCGAAATTCCGGCAGGAGTGCAAGGAAGAAGCCTTTGGCCGTTGTTGCAGGGAAAAGAGTATCCCCAAAAAGAGTTTGAAAGTGTGCCGGTCCAAGACGGATTTGGAGGCATGTATTATACCAAAGCGGATGCCGCCGATTACAAAGCGGAAGGAGCAGTGGGGAAGAAAGGGTTGTTTTTTGATGAACTCAATACGTGGACACAGAGCGGAACCATGTGGATGCTTCGTAAAAACGATTGGAAACTGGTCTATGATATGGACGGAAACGGACTGCTTTATAACTTGAAGGAGGATCCGTCCGAATTACAAAATCGTTTTGATCAAAAGGAATATGAGAAGATTAGAAATGAAATGGTAGAAAATTTGTTGAGATGGAATATTTCTACACAAGATCCCTTGCCTTTACCCCGGCATCGTTACCGTTTTAAAAGGAATGAACATAATTATTTGTTTCAAGATTGAACACGTTAAAGCGCGAAGGCGCGAAAGGAGAAAAGGTTTCCTTTCGCGCCTTCGTGCTTTTCTCTTTTATACCTTATTCCCTTTTAATACTTCGGACCGGATTTTGATGAGCGGCCCGGTAACTCTGCCGGAAGACAGTGATAAAGGATAACAACAAACAGAAAAGACCGGAAGCGATAAATATCCACGGACTCAGCGATATACGATAGGAGTATCCAAACAGCCATTGTTTCATAATATACCACATAAAAGGAGTGGCAATAACAAAAGCAATAACCACATAATTAAGAAAAGTGAATATCAGCCGGTTTAATATCTCGGAAATACTTGAACCGAACACCTTACGGACGGCTATTTCTCCGGAACGTTGTTGAATAAAATAAGTGGACATGGCAGTCAACCCCAATAAGGAGAGTAAGGTGGCAATACAGGCAAACAGGACAATTATTTTAGCGGTTTTGGTCTGTTGTGAAAAAGATTCTCTTATTTCTTCGTCCAGGTATTTTCCTGCAAATTCCAGCTTAGTGACTTGTTCATAGACATTTTTTACTTCATTGTAAGCATGGAGGGGATCTCCTTCCACTTCTACTAAAACATTCCAAATTTCATCCAAATCGGAATAATCCTTTATTTGAAGAAGAACGGGATGTTTTTCATAGGCGATATTCCTTATTCGGAAATCTTCCATAATTCCGGCGATAGGCTCTTGCTTGTCGTAGTACGGAAACGTGAGGACGTCCTCTGAAATTTCCAATTCTTTGAGGGCTTGCCGG
Source organism: Bacteroidales bacterium (assembly GCA_036787725.1). Lineage (GTDB taxonomy): Bacteria > Bacteroidota > Bacteroidia > Bacteroidales > Azobacteroidaceae > DAIQOU01. The sequence goes on along the minus strand of DAIQOU010000118.1, from coordinate 2,950 downwards.
TTCAGATAATATCCGCCGGATCCTGCCAATTGATTGTCTTTCGTTATTTGAATACCCAACATATTGACAAATGCGGTATCTGTATCAAAAGTATAAAAACGAATATTTTTATTCGGATATTTCACGGTGTGGCTGTTGCCTCCGTCAAAGGGGATACCTTGTGAATAAGCGATTCTTTTTACCGAAGCCGATTTATTTAATTCGTTGACAAGAGTACGGATGGTTTGTTTTTCCATCGACCCTTCTGTGGGAATGTTAATGATGTTCGAGGTGTTATAACCCAACGGAGCATTAATCAAATGATTGGTTTGAAGAACCATAATGAGGGAAGCCGTTATCAATGCTATTGTAATTATATGTTGAAAAGTGATAAAGATCTTACTGAATACCATTTTTGTTTGCTTACGAAGGGTACCTTTGACAATCTCAACCGGTTGGGCGTTGGATATTATGAGGGCAGGCAGTAATCCGGCCAATCCTCCGATGAAAAGAACAAGAATCAAAGAGGTTAATGCCGATCGCGGCGTTACCATCCCGCTCAGCCGGATATGAGTTTGCAACAGATCGTTTACATACGGAACAACGGCAAAAGCAAACAACAATCCGATAAGGAAAGAAATTAAAGATAGCAGGGAGGATTCCAACATGAGACGACAAAACAATTCGGCACGCGACGATCCCAATAATCTCCGTGTAGCCATTTCTTTTGCTCTGAAACCGGTTTGCGCCACTGTAAGGTTTATATAATTTATAATGGCAAATAACAGGATAAGTATTCCGGTAGTTACCAGTATTAAAACAAAGTTTTTATTCCCCTGATTGAAAATTAATCCGTCATGTCCTTCCAACGAGGAAAAATATACTTCTTTCAAAGGAATAAAAGCGACAGCTGTATCTACTTTATTTCGGTAAGTCCAAACGTTTTCTTTTAAATAGGAGAGTGTTTCTTCTGTTTTAGCTTCAATATTGCTATTCGGTTTGGTCAGTAAGATAATTGGTGTCGCTCCTATATTGCTGTAACTTTCCGAATCCAGTGAGGGATTGAAGTGTTTTATGTTGTCTATCCGGAGCAGAATATCTCCGTAAGGTATAATTGAGTGTGTAATGTCTTTCATTACCCCGGTTACGATAAGCCGGACGGAATTATTCAATTGTATGGTTTGTCCTAACGGATCTATGTTCGGAAATGCTTTATTGGCGAATGTTTCGGATACCAAGGCGTAATTACGTGCATCCAATACATTTTCTTTATTTCCTTCTTTCAGTTGGAAAGAAAAAAGGTCGAAAAAGGTCGAATCGGCAAAAAGCAAATCGGCATTGAAATTATTGCTTCCGACCGTAGCCCGTATCTTTTTGAAATAATTGACCATGGGACAAACCGCTTCAATTTCGGGAAAATTGTCCTTCAATTTATCGGCTAACCGATAGGCCATTCCCAACGACTCTTGGTTGGCCATTACATATAGCCGATCCTTATTTTCCTGAAAATCGTCTGTTGAAAATTCTTGCCGGGTATAGGTGATTATTACAATCACAAAGAGGAATGATACAGACATTCCGAATATCTCAATAAAAGTATATAATTTGTTTTTATTCAGGAATTTTATAAAAGACTTGAAGTTAAACAGGTCATGAATGTTCATTTTCAACATAATTTAGAGTTCCAACTGTGTTAGGGCAGATATTGTGCCAAAGGTATAATGTTTTGTTTTTAAGTGGATTATTGAAGTCTTTCATTTAGGTGTTGTCAAAAAAATAAACAGGAGTGTCTGTTTTTTTGACAATGAATAAGGAAGTTTATCCGGTGTTCTTTTTATGTCAATTGATTTAAAAAGGGGAGAAGATAATGAAAAACACTCCCGCCTTCACAACCGGTTCGGGTGTTGGTGTGTTTATATAAGCAAAATATAGAAAAGAGATGATTACCGAAATTTTACAAACCTTTTTGTTGCCCTCGGCTTGGATTGCTTTACTTACACTGGCCTTTCTTGAAATCGTTTTAGGTATCGATAATATTGTATTCCTTTCGATTATGTCTTCGAAATTACCGGAGAACCAACAACAGAAAGGAAGAACGATCGGTTTATTGTTGGCTATGCTTGCCCGTATCGGCTTATTGTTCGGCATCTCTTTATTGATGCGTTTGACGCAGCCGCTGTTTTCTTTCCACACCTCCTGGATCGAAGGTGCCGTATCGGGACAAAGCCTCATTATACTGGGGGGCGGATTGTTTTTGCTTTATAAAAGTGTTACGGAAATACATCATAAGTTGGAAGGTCGGGTTGAAACGACTTCCGTTACTTCCCGCAAAAGTAACTTTGGAGCCATTATAGCCCAGATTGTTTTATTGGATATTATTTTCTCGTTCGATAGTGTATTGACGGCTGTCGGAATGGTCAGCTTTAAAGATTTCGGTTATGTGGGAGCTATGACGGTCATGGTGACTGCGATTGTGGTTGCCGTTATGGTAATGCTGCTGTTTTCCGGTCCGGTCAGCAAGTTTGTAAACGGTCATCCGACCATTCAGATGTTAGCCTTGTCCTTCCTTATTCTTATAGGTGTTATGTTATTGGTCGAATCGGCTCACTTGGCTCATTTGACTGTTTGGGGAAAGGAAATAGCAGAAATTCCCAAAGGATACATCTATTTTGCCATTGCATTCTCTTTATTGGTAGAGATGTTAAATATGAAATTGAGTAAAAGAGCCAAATCGAAGAGAATGAATTCATAAATTCTTACCGCGTCGGAACATGTGACGCCATTCGCTTCTATTCTCAAAAACGGGTACTCGGAAAACCCGGTCTTGATCTTTTGAGAGAGTGGGTTAAAAGCGGGAGTATTTCCCGGCCGGGTTATGAATTGGATGTAATTACCCCGGTAGGGGTAAAATGTGCATAACCCCGAGTGCAACTTGGGGCAGTAAGGCTCCCCCGGTAAAAGAACCCCGAAG
>DAIQOU010000609.1:0-2968 GCA_036787725.1 Bacteroidales bacterium | reverse complement strand
CCTTTTGAATAATAATAAATAATTATGTCACTAATCAAATCTATTTCGGGTATCCGGGGAACGATCGGCGGAAAAGCCGGTGAAGGATTGAGTCCGTTGGATATTGTTAAGTTTACGGCAGCGTATGCAACCTTGATCCGTTCCAAAAATAATGCTTCCTCCAAGATCGTAGTGGGAAGAGACGCCCGTATTTCGGGCGAAATGGTCAACCGATTGGTTGTCGGCACATTGATGGGCATGGGGTTTGACGTAACCGATATCGGATTGGCAACCACCCCGACTACTGAATTGGCCGTTGCCATGGAGAAAGCTGCCGGGGGAATTATTCTGACCGCCAGCCATAATCCCAAACAATGGAATGCGTTGAAATTGCTGAATGAGAAAGGCGAATTCCTGAATGCAGAGGAAGGCAACCGTATTTTGCAGATTGCTGCGGAAGAAACGTTTGAATTTGTAGATGTGGACCGGTTGGGAAAAGTAATATCGGATACTTCTTATACCCGAAAACACATTGATCATGTACTGTCATTGGATTTGGTGGATGTGGAAGCCATTCGGAAGGCCGGTTTTAAAGTGGCGATCGATGCCGTTAATTCGGTAGGCGGAATTGTCTTGCCCGAGTTATTGAAAAGCTTGGGAGTAAACGATATAGTCGAAATTAATTGTGAGCCTACAGGGCATTTCGCTCATAATCCGGAACCGTTGCCCGAACACCTGACCGAAATCTCGGGAGTGGTAAAAGAGTCGGGTGCAGACTTGGGGTTTGTGGTGGATCCGGATGTGGACCGGTTGGCTATTGTAACGGAAACCGGCGATATGTTTGGAGAAGAATATACATTAGTGGCAGTCGCAGATTATATTTTACAACATACTCCCGGCAATACGGTTTCTAATTTAAGTTCCACCCGAGCATTACGGGATGTTACGGAAAAATACGGGTATTCTTATTTTGCTTCGGCAGTGGGAGAAGTAAATGTCGTAGAGAAGATGAAAGCCGAGGAGGCGGTGATCGGCGGGGAAGGGAATGGCGGAATCATTTATCCGGCAAGTCATTACGGACGGGATGCATTGGTCGGAATTGCTTTGTTTTTAACACACTTGGCAAAATCGGGGAAAAAGGTAAGCGAATTAAGGGCTGATTATCCTTCTTATTATATGGCGAAACGAAAAATGGAATTGACTCCGGAGACGGATATCGATGGGATTTTAAGGGATATCCGTAAGCGTTATTCGGATTATCCCATCAATGATACAGATGGAGTAAAGATTGATTTTCCAGATAAGTGGGTACACTTCCGGAAATCGAATACAGAACCTATCATTCGAATATACACGGAAGCTCCGTCACAACCGGAGGCGGAAGAGTTGGCCGACCGGGTGATCCGGGAAGCAGTTAATAATTAAAAGAAACTGTCGAGAGGGTATTCATCGGAAGCCCTCTCTTTATTTATTCCGGTATTTTGTATTTCCTCTTTTCCGACTCCATTCGAATCGTTGAGCCTTCTCGTTATAAGTCAACTTGTATAATTTGTTATTCAAGTGAAACAAGATATATCCGGATTCTTCCTTTTCTTGAGATATGTGTATAACTTGAGCCTTTGAGGATAAAATAATGATTCCGTTCGAATCGGTATAGTATTTCCATTCCTTATCCGTCCCCGGATGGGAAGACACTTCTATCAACGGTAAATTTTCCAATACTTTTATTCGGTGTGGTTTTAACGGAATGATCCGGCGACCGTTCTTATCCATTAACCCCATGCTTTTTTCATTTTTGATGATGAGAAGGTATTTATGCCGAATGGGGGCGATCGAGTCGTTCGTAAAAGGCAGCAAAACATTTCCGCGGAGATCGGTTAAGCCGTACCGAAAGCCCGGAGGATTCTCCCAAAAAGGGTCTCCGGACCGGTAGATATAATCTCCCCACGGAATGGGTTCATCTATGCTGTCCGGATAGATGGCCGTCATTATCATCGTGCTGTCGGAGAAAATCCGGGCTTCCTTCACCAAAAAATGGGTTTGACGTACTTGTAAGGTCTTCTTATCTATATAATATCCTTCTTTCTTGTTCCGGGCGAGGAAAAAGGGTATTTCGTCTTGTGTAAAACAGACACTCTCATATTTTCCGGCAATCAATAATCGGCCTTTATAGTCATAAACATCGGAATAAAATCGGCCCAGTGAATCTTTTCCGTTATGAAAGGCAATGTGTTCGTAAGAGGTATAGTAAAATTTGTATTTACAGGGGATAATGATAGTTCCCGTGCTGTCTGCCAATCCCGATTTTGATTCTTTATCTGTCAGGACTAACGCCCGGGTGTTGATGTGGTGGGGATATTCTATATGAAGGTACTCGACGGGAAGAACAATCTTCCGGGTTTTACAATCGAATACGCCAAACAAAGAATCTTTTCTTAATTTCCACAACCTCCCGGTCAATGGAGAAATAAGATTATAGATTGCCGGAAGTACCATTTTTCCGGTAGAATCGATTGCCCCCGAATACCTCCGTTTGCTCCCGTAACGAAGCATGGGTATGGAGTCTCCGTAGAAGCGGGCTTGATACGGATATCCTTTGGACAGCGGATTAAAGAAGGTGATAAAGGTGATTCCGTCCTTTGTTGATTTAAATGTTCTTCCGGTATACCAAGGGCGATAGCCTTCGGCTTGAGAATCGTATTTCCCGGGGATTCGGCCTCCGGCGAATCCCGTAAGGTACCATACAATAGCCGTCATAGTTATCAAAATGCAGATAAGTATAAGGAAGGTTCGCTTTTTCATTCTCTATTCAGTCGGATTTTTCTGCGCTAAGATAGTGTTTTTACGTTGGTAAGCGCTATTAATGTAAATCCAAAAGTACGTTGCTGCAAATTAAAAACCGGAATGAAGGGAGCTTTGAGTTCTCCTTTTTTCATATCGGAGATTAAAATGAAAATTCTATTTTCGGATTGAGAGGGTGTGTCAAAAG
>DAIQOU010000117.1:0-10857 GCA_036787725.1 Bacteroidales bacterium | reverse complement strand
TTATTTTTCCGTAAAAAGCACGTCCCGGTTTCTGTAATGCCCAATTATCAAAAACCTGTTCGTTGAATATGTTTTTTGCATTAAAACTCAATGCTATTTTTTGAGAAGGGAATGAATAAACAATCCCCAGATCATGTATCTTTTGGGTAGGAATTACCGCTTTCCCGGCCCCGCCCAAGCTTTCCCAGTTACGATAAAATTCATGAACGTAACCGAAATTATAATTAAAAGTCACTTTTGATCCTCTTTGAAGCAAATCGGAAACCAAGTATTCGGCACCGGCATTCATGGTCAGGTAAGGAGCATTACGCAAACGATCTTTGTAGTAAGCATATTCTTTACCGTTCTTGTCGTACTTCAAATTAAAACGGGCATTAAATAAAGACATATTGAACGTCGCAAAGAATTTTTTATTGAAATTATATCCTACTTCCGCGTCAAACCCGCGACTCATTATCTTTCCCAAATTCTCATACCCGTAAGTTCCCGTTTTACTGTTTTCTGCACCTCGCATGATCATATCGCGAATGTCACGCACAAAAAAGTTGAAATCTCCCCGCAATTGATGAGAATTCAGATCAAAGGGACCGGCCAGTAAACCGACGTTGACATTATGGCTTTTCTCCGGTTTCAACTCATAAGTCGCCTCTATATTTTCGGAGGTATTCCCCAATAATTCATTACTGTCGGGCATACGCAAGGCTTTTTCAAACGAAGTTTGGATAAGAAGTGTCGGTAAAACGGCATAAGAGATTGCCAAACCGTAACCGTTATTGTTGACGGTTTCATCATATTCAACGGATGTCAATTGATTATTGACTGTTTGAGGGTCTTTTAACTTGACGCTTTGAATATAATGTTTGAAAAAGAGAGAGGATTTCAAGCGATGATCAAGAAAATGATTCTCATAAGTCACTCCGATAATCTGTTTGGTCAGGTAGCGGGTCTCGGTCAATTCCTGTTCTGCTTGAGGCAATAACGGATCTTCCACATCCCGCACAAAATTATTATATAAGTAATTGGCGCTTATTTGATGTTGAGGATGGAATTTATACGACAGGTTGGCTCTTCCCGCAATGGTTTTCTCTTTATTTTCAGCCAAGGAAGCACGGCCTTGTTCCCCGCCGTTGTTGTTCCATTTATAATAATCGTTGTTTGCTTCGTCCCACGTTTTATTTCCCAGCCAATTATAAATGTAAGGGATGGTATCGACCACCCATCGGTCGCTGTGAGTATAAGAAACAAAAGTATTAAAACTCAAATCTTTAACAAACAAATCCTTTTTCTCATACCTTACATTAGCCATTTTGGTATCCTGTCCGGTTCGCCGGTTACCGAAAACGACTTCCATCGTTCCTCCGTTCTGGACGTCTTTATTCATATCGGAATACAACAATCCCAAGGTAAATCGGTCGGCCCACTTTACATCCGTAAACCCTATATTCGTATTGATCCCATACGATTCGTAATCATCATGAAACCGCTTGGCTTTTACATACTTCAGATTCCAGGAAGGAGGCTCGCTTATATATACCTGATCTCCCCACACTTTGTAACTGTTGTCAGTATAATTATAAAACCCGGAAGCGGTGACCGTAAATCCCGTTTTCCCGTCTTTATAACTTCCGTCCACACTTCCCTGATGAGTATTAAAAGAGCCGTAAGAATAAGAAGCAGAAAGTGTTTTTTTGGTATCCTTTATTTTTTTCAACACAATATTGATGGCCCCACCCAAGGCATCTTCCGATAAATGAGAAGGAACCACTCCCTTATATACCTCGATCCGCTCGATCTGGGACGGAGGAATACTGCTCAACGAAAAAGAAGCTCCGTAATTACGAATGGGTATACCATCTATAAATATACGGACGGAATGTCCGGACAGGCCATTGATATTATATTGAACGTTCGAACCCATTCCTCCGGATTGGCGGATCCTTACTCCGGCAGCCCGGTCCAATAACTCATTCGCCTGAACGGATTGAAGTTCTATCTTTTGAGTTTCCAGGACATTGACGGTAAAGCCTTTCTCCTTCAACCGCTCTGCTTCGTTTTTACCCCAAACTACCACTTCCGACAGATTATAGTTCGAGTTTTCGGTCAGGACCAGCGGAAGTTCGACATGTTCCCGATCGATTACGAGCTCCACCTGTTTGGGTTCCGCTTCAATCGTATTTATTCCCAACAAGTGTTTTCCGTAGGGTATATCGACAATCTCATATTGTCCGTTTTCATCCGACAAACAATATTTTTTCAGGTGTTGAATGTAAACAGTCGCAAAAGAAGCCGGTCGGCCGTCCGGGAAGGCCAATTTACCCGATACCTTTCCTATCATCTTCGACTTATTCATCGAAGCCAGTTCATTCTTTTGAGAAAACGAGAAAGTTGTACTTATGCATACAGTGAACAGAATGCATAACTTAAGGAAATTCATCTATTGTATAAGTTAATTTTAGTAATCAGGTGCAAACCTTTATGAAATCTCATGCAAAGTTCCTTGAAATATCGGCGTGCTACAATCCCTATTTTTATGTATTTTTTAATCCTTTTTATATAAAAAATACCCAAAAGAAGTGATTTTGAAACACCGGCTTTTTGCATCAGACATACTATAAATGAATAAACCGGGATAAAAAAGTATCATACCCGGACTCTCGGTTAATGTTAAATTCCAACTTGTGAGTTTCGTCTCGGAGAAAGCTTCTTTTTACTTATTCCGACCTTTTTAATAACAGATTCGCAGTATTAAACAAACTTTAACATCCTCTCCGGTGTTGATTATAAATAGTAATATTAAAAACGCATTTATATGAAAACAAGATTTCAATCTATATTATTTTTATTCTTTACAGGCTTCCTGTTAATAAGCTGTGGAGATAAAAATTATTACAACTGCGATGATCTTGAATCACGCCGAATCGTCCTGAGCAGCCGGGTAACAATGGAAACACAACCTCGATTGCAAGATCTTCAGATAGAGGACGGACAATCTCTCAGTTTATTTATTACCCCGAACAATGCCATTAATGAACTATTATATTCGAATGTCAATATTATTGCTAACGGCATAGGAGGTTTTGCCGGAGAAAATATGTATTATCCGATAGACGGACGAAATGTTGATTTTTTCGCGATTCATCCTTATTCATCTACAGCCAATCTTACCAATCCGGTAAATTTCAGTGTGGCTTCCGATCAAACGGATAAAAGCAATTACCTGAATTCGGATCTGTTGCATGCGACACGGGTCAACCAGCCTCGTACTCCAAGCCCGGTAGCAATGGTATTTTCTCATAAACTGGCCAAACTTGATTTTACCATCGAGAATAACGACGGATTGGACTTGGGCACGTTAAATACAGTGACTGTGTTAAATACCTTACCCGGTACAACCATCAATATGATAAACGGGAATATTACAGAAGCAACAGGAAACCCGGTGGTGATTAATGCATACGGTGTAGCCGGTTCACCGGAAACAAGGGCTTCGGTTACCAATATACATGCCATTGTAATCCCTCAAACCGTAGCAGGAAATACAGATCTCTTCCGTATTACCATCGGACAACAAACGTATGTATATACCACCAACCAACCGTTCACTTTCGAAGGCGGATATCAACATGCCATAAAACTGACTATCACTGCCGGAGAAATATCGTTGGAATCCAGTATACGTCCTTGGGAAGACGGAGCCTCCATTGGAGGGGAAGTAAGACCGGAATAAAAAGCAGGTATTAAAAGGAACGATCGATCGACTAATTTACTCTCCCATGCAAAAAACGCTTTCAATCACTCTATTGATTCTTCTGGCAGGCGGATGTGCGGAGAAGAAAGAGGATATCCGGTTGACACAATCTGCAAAAATAAGTGTTAACAACATCCTCTTTAATAATTATTTCGAAACCGGGGATATAATCGGAATATATCCGGTAGGCTATCGAAACGGCCAACCGGGCATTCCCGGAGATATCGCCTATCCCATCAACGTTCCTTTTGTTTTTCAAGGAAACGAATGGAAACCTCAAGGAGAAGAATATTTCTTTACCGGCGAAAACAAGCTGGATTTATATGCTTATTATCCGTACGATCCGGAATTGGGGAGTAAAGAAGGAAAACTCAATATGGCCGAGTATGAAATGGATTTATCGGGGCAACAATCCGGAAAAGCAGTAGATTTGCTTTGGGCTAAAAATACCGCGGATGCCAATAAGAGCAATATAGCCAATCTGGAGTTTAACCGGCTTTTTTCAAAAATAACCATCCGGCTGAATTTGGTTAACAGCAATCCCCAACACAGCAGGATAGAAATTCATAATCTTTTCACCTCTCCTACGGTAAACCTCAGAGAAGGAAATATTGTGTCCAATAAAGATAAAAATATCATACATGCGACGCCGGTAACGGGACAAACCGGAAATCCGCTCGTATTTGAAGCCATCATATCCCCGCAAACAATAGAGGAAGGCACTCCTTTATTTCTTCTATTTACAGATCAACAAACCGGTTTATATACTGCCGACCAATCGATCGAATTGCGTGCAGGAATGAATTATACATTCCATTTGACGGTTGACATCACTTTTGATTCCGAATCGGGATATTGAATTATTTAGTGAAAAGATGAATAAGCTAAGGTATTATATTGCCATTCCCTTACTTCTTTTATTGATTATCTCTATAAGATGTACAAACGACGATGAAATCGGACTTCCCCTCTACATTCGGATCTTGTCGGCTATCGAACGTCCGGATCTGAGGGTTTCGGATAACAACTTTAAACAAGAAGACCAAATAGGGGTTTTTGTGGTTCCTTATGAACAAGATAACATTACTCCGGGAATGCTGGGAGAATCCAATTATGCAAATAACGTCCAACATATTTACCGCAATAATTCCTGGATAACCGAAGGAGGAAATCTATTACCTTGGCCCGGAGCCCGGGATATCGATATATACGCTTATCATCCCTACAATCCTCAATTATCCGATCCGCTGCATTATCATTTCAGCATTTCGGAAAATCAGTCTGAAATAAATAATTATATGATAAGCGATTTTTTATATGCCCGAAATCTCAAAGTACCCCCCTCCGCTTCCGTTCCCCTTATTTTTTCGCATGGATTAAGCAAGGTTAATATCAATGTACGTTCGGATCTTACTTTTATTAAGGAATCCCTTGATTTCACTTCCGTATTCATCCAACATATTATTCCCGAGTGTCAAATAAATTTAGAGGACGGTTCGGCAACCGAAACAATCGGAGCATCCGAAGCGGAAATAACTCCTTTCAAATTAAGTACTCCGGCTACCAACTTCGATTTAAGTTTAACGGCAGTCATTCCTCCTCAAATCATTCCGGCTTCCACACCGTTACTGCGTGTTAATAACAGGGGAATCAACTATATCTATATAACCGAAAGGGAAATCTCTTTTGAACAGGGGTATACTCTTACCTTCAATATCGATATCAAACAACAAGGCATCATTGTAACAAGCAGTGTGATTAACGAATGGTATGACGGAGGAACCATTTCGGGAATCATCGGAGAACCGGCTCCCCGTATTCTGGACTTAAATTCTATCGACTGGAATCGATCCTACGTGCATTATATTTACGATGGGAATACGGTGATAGGTCAAGTATGTCGCGAATATTTATCCCGAAATGTTAATCCGTTGGTTGACCTTCCGGCCATCGTAATCTATCCGTTAGGCATAGACGGAAAGCCGGATCTGACTAACGGTTTTGCAGCCCGCATCTATAATCGGAACCGGAATATGTCCACCAATCAATATGAATTCAATCCCGATAACATACATGGCGGAAGAGTGATTTTCGGCCCGAAAGATACACTTCACACTTATAGGGAAGGCTCTCTTCCTTTAGTAAATAAAGTGAGAATCGAGACGACCCGAGAAATTAATGCAGCTCAAGACAACGCCATCCCTACCCTCACGGCACAGCCCTACACGCTTACAGATGTCGATAACAATGTCTATCCGATCACCAAGATCGGAACTCAATACTGGATAAGAGAAAATTTCAAAGCGGAACATTATTCCAACGGCGAACCCCTGCAATATTATTATTACAATAATGATCCCGATACATATAAAGAATTATTGGGGGCCTATTACACTTGGCCCACAGTAACCGATCCGGCAGGAATGGCTCCTATCGGATGGAGAGTTCCGACCCGAGCCGATTGGAACTCCCTTTATCATTATGTAAACCCTCTTACCGGAAAAAAAATCAAAGCATTGTCCATGTGGGCTACTGCTGCCAATGCCGACGATGTGACCGGTTTTTCGGGCCTCCCGGCCGGGCGACGTACCGCCGGCGGAGCCTTTAACGAACTTTATTCGTATGGACAATGGTGGTCAAGTACACCCGATGGAACGAACAATGCGTGGCGCATTTATGCAAGTGACGGAGTATCCATAGTCGAAAATTCGCTGGGAAAAACTTATACCCAATCGGTTCGTCTGATGAAAGATAACGGAGACTAATTTTACAATAACATTAATATAAAGGCCTGTTTTCTATTATTTTTTTATACCTTAATAATGCCTCTATATAATAATAATCGGCATAATTGATCGAAGCATCTATTTCCGATTTACCCGGCCAATGGCCTGTGGAATGAAGCAAAAAAGAAGGATTAACGTCCCTACTTTGGTATTTTTCGGAAGACAACTCCCGAAGCATCTGTTCTGCTGCATTTTGATACTCTTCGGCTTTTTGGGGATCATCTTCTAACCGTGATAACTCAAGCAATGCGGAAGCCGTGACAGCTGCTGCAGAAGCATCCCGAGGTTCATCCGGAATATTCGGAGCATCAAAATCCCAATAAGGAACATAATCACTCGCGGGCAACCGTTGGAGGTATAAATCCGTAACTTTTTCGGCAAAGCGCAAATACCGCTTATCCTTTGTTTCCCGATACACCATTACATATCCGTAAATGGCCCACGCTTGTCCTCGGGCCCACAATGTACTGTCTGCAAATCCCTGATGAGTAACCCCTTTGATAAAATCACCGGTCAGAGTATCATAAACCGCTACATGATAATTTCCGCCATCTTCACGGAAATGATATTGCATGGTGGTTTCGGCATGTCGGGTTGCTATGTCGTAAAGTTCTTTATTCCCTCCGTTTTTTGCCGCCCAATAAAGCATTTCCAAGTTGATCATATTATCCATAATGGTATTATGCGGCCAATTATTCGGTTCCACTTCCCGGGGCCAAGACAAAATGGTACCCACTTTATCGTTAAACAAAGTGGCCAACGTATCGGCAGCATTCAAGATAATTTGTTTGTATTCTTCTTTTCCCGTCAATCGATAAGCATTTCCGTAACTGCAAAACACTTGAAAACCCAAATCGTGATCGTAAGCCGGCCTTTTTGTAATCGGCTCCAACAATTCGGTATAATGAATGGCATGTTGACGCAAACGCTCATCTCCTGATGATTCGTAAGCATACCATAAAATCCCCGGCCAAAAGCCGGCTGTCCATTCTTCCACAACGGGAGCAACCAGGTTCCATCGGGTTTGTCCTTTCAACACATTTCGAGGAACCAATGTAGTATCTCCAATCTCACTCAATGTTTTGTTAACCTGATTATAACAATAATCAAGATTTTCATCTACATTAAAATGAGCTTGATTTTTCTTTTCCGAACAAGAAAAAAAGAGCAAAATCACACCAATACTGTAAAAAATAGTCTTCATTTGTATACGATTATAATTTTTCAATCCTAAACCAATCCATATCGACCCACGACCGATTTGTCTTTTCTTCCCGGTTCATTATAAATAAGCCGGTTTTAGCGCCTATCCACTTTCCCGGACGTGCCGGGAACAACCGGGAAAGGGTATGATATTTCTTCCCGTCCGTACTATAAGCAAATGTACAGAGGCCTCCTTCCGCCACCTTTACCCTCAAATAGATGTCTGCATCCGGAATGGGGGTTTTATAATTATATTTCTTATTTATTTTTATCCCATTAAGCCGGATTTGCTCCACCCGGTTTTCCGGTGCTTTCTCTTCGGCTTCGTTACAAGTAATATATTCCAAATCATATCCGTTTTGTGTTTTTATCAATGCTATATAAGCATAATCCCTGCCCATAACAATCAATCCGGTTTTATCTCCTTCATTCATCAGGACGGCAGACAATTTAGCTGTTGCCGTAAATTCGGGACCGGGAAATTTCTGCAACAATAAATTCGGCACATTCCAATAATTAATATAGTCTTCGGGATAATATTGTCCGTATAAACGGATGTAACCCGAGGAAGAAGCAAAGCCGTATGAAGGCAAGGGATTGGCATGCCATTGCCACTGCAAACCCAATTTCGGTTTATCAAACTCATCGCTTTCCATCGGTGTTTCTATCGGATAAGTATTTCCCACATCGGGCTTTTGGTATATTTCGACCGGTTCTCCGCAATAGTTTTTATCATTTATTCCCATGACCGGCCATCCGTCTTTCCACGTTACCGGCTGTAAATGAATAATTCGACCATACGGACCTTTATCTTGAAAATGCAAAAACCACCATTCTCCGGTTTGAGTTTGAACCAGTCCTCCCTGATGCGGACCGTTGATATCGGTTTTTCCTTGAGCCAATACTATTTTTCGTTCGTAAGGCCCGTATACATTCTTGGAACGCAATGCCAATTGCCAACCCATGGCTACACCTCCCGCCGGAGCCAACAAATAATAATATCCGTCTTTTTTATAAAACTTACCTCCTTCAATTGTATGATCTACACCGTTGTTACCGTCAAAAATCAACACTTCTTCTCCGATTACTTCGGTACCATCCGCATTCAACTCGCAAAGTGTCATTACACTGTTAAATCCGGCACGGCTTCCGGCCCAAGCATGAACCAGGTATACTCTCCCATCCTCGTCAAACAAAGGACTCGGGTCAATACGTCCCTTTCCCGGCAAAACCAATACAGGTTCATCCCATGTACCGAGAATATCTTTTGTTTTTACTACATAAATCCCGAAATCCGGATCTCCCCAATAAATCATGTATTCTCCTTGATGATACCGAATACAGGGAGCCCATACCCCTTTACCGTGTTGCGGTTTGTCAAAAAAATCAATCGGTTCAATCCCCTCCCACTTCAGGTTTTTCAAAGCATAATTGACCAATCTCCAGTTAATCAAATCCTTGGAATGTAAAACAGGCAGTCCCGGCACACAATTAAAACTCGATGCGGTCATGTAATAATCATCCCCGACCCGTATAACATCGGGATCGGAATAATCGGCATATAAAACCGGATTTCTATAAGTACCGTCTCCTTGATCCGGGTTCCAAACTTGCGATACATATTGGGCCTGCACCGGACACCCGGAAAAAAGAAAGAGAATAATATAAATTAATTTCGTTTGCATAAAGCAGGTGTAAAAAATAAGGGAATCTATTTATCTATAAATACGAAACGGATCGGGAAAACACCCAATCCGCTTTGAAAATTTATTTGATCACTTTCAATTAAATTACACTTATTTTTATTAATCCTCTCAATATCAATTAAATTTTCAACCTCATCTCCAAAAAAGAAATAGGAAGAAAAATAATCAGTC
This sequence comes from Bacteroidales bacterium, assembly GCA_036787725.1. GTDB lineage: Bacteria > Bacteroidota > Bacteroidia > Bacteroidales > Azobacteroidaceae > DAIQOU01. The sequence goes on along the minus strand of DAIQOU010000117.1, from coordinate 1,243 downwards.
GAGTGAAGAGTAGTCTCGGAAAAGCAGCTGTTCCAAAAGGCCCGGCATTTATTTATTCTTTTTTATCGGTCACTTTATAACTGATCACATAATAATGAGGAGATTTATCCAATAACTCTTTGGTTAGACTTTCATCAAATGATAAATCTACCGTACCACAAAAACGTTCTAATTTTCCGTCATACCAAGAAGAAGCATAAACTAAAAGAGGTATTTCTTTGTCTAAAACCGGCTCATTCTTATTGTAGTGACGCCAATTGTAAAATTGATCTTCTCGTTCTTTATTCTTTTTCAATTTTATGCCTCCCATTGAAAAGGCGTATGTTTCTATCTTACAAATGGTAATGCTGTCATTCTCGTCTTTTGAATAGAATGTTATATCATCAATATAGTCAACGAATGATTTGTCAACGAAGTCTGAATCATCTCCAAAATGAGAGTATGTATTCTTCTTAAAATAAGGATAAATATTCTGTGATTTGGATTTCACCCCATTAACATATTCATCGAGAATTACTGTAAAATAATATTCCTTATCAACCGGCAGGGGAAATTTGAAAATTCTTATTCCGGCAAAATCCAATGCCTTCAATAAGTCTGTCTTGCTCAAATAATCCGATTGATAAACATTATGACGATCTTCTTTTTCGGCTTTAGAACGAATATCTTTCTTATAGTCCTGTGAATATAGATTGAAAGAAACGAGGAAACTCAATATAACAACTATCGATTTCATGATTTTCTCTTTTTATTTTTTACTGCTTACTACATTCTATTTTCATTGAAATCAAAAATCAACCCGGGCTCCGGAGTTTTATCTCTATTGTACTCAGCAGCACTTTCCTGAAGTGTCGAATAATTATCAAATAAAACCTGTCACTCCCCTTCAGCAAATGTAGACATTTATTTGAATATCTTTACCGGTTCATCATTAATCCCGGATTAAGCATTAGAAAATTCGGGTACCGGAAACTGTCTCAAAAGGTCGCATATTTCCCTTCCGGTTACGAATCGGATGCGATTACCTCGACAGGGGTAAAATGTGCATAATCCGGGGGAAGACAAAAATAAGTTTTTTTGCAGATTCGTTACTCATAAAATTATGATGTTGTTTTACTATATAATACTCCGTATCTGCCAGACACACTCAATTAAAAACGATTGTATTGATTGATTTTGCTTTCAACAGGACATCTGCCTTGCTGTCTCCCACTTTCAAACTCAGGGATCGATCTTCTTCTTT
>DAIQOU010000608.1:0-2971 GCA_036787725.1 Bacteroidales bacterium | reverse complement strand
GGAGCGGAAAAAACAGTCGGATGCAGAAAGTAAAATAAAAACATTGCAATCGCAAATCAATGAGTATGAATCCAACTAAAAATAAATGGTGATGAAATCCGGTTATTCGGTTCTTTGGGCGATTGCAGCGGTATTTTTATCGTCTTGCAGTAGTGTGTATTTTTTTACGATAGAGACGCAACAGCCTGCCCCGGTTACATTCCCGGGTGGGAGGCCGAATATCGTTATTGTCAATAATGCATTGCCCCAGCCGGACAGTATCGGTTTTTTCTCTCATACTTTTATTCCTAAATCAAAGGGAGAAAATATTAATTCTATCACTCCTCCCAAAATAATAGACTTGAAAGACCTGAAAGAATCCAACGATAAATCCATTGCTTATGATACTATTCAAACGGGGCTTCGTTTAAGTCCCGGTTTTCCGGATTCTTTATTACAGTTGGGAACACAAGTATTTGCAAAACGGATCAACGAAAGTGGTTTTTTCTCCGATGTATTGTTGTATGACGGTAATCTCCGACAGGATAATGAATGGTTAAAAACCTCTCCCATTTCCGGAGATGTAATAAGAAATATTTGTCGAGAGGCAGATGCACAAGCAATTATTTCAATTGACAAACTCTTGTTCTATTATACTCAGGATTTGCATCCGGGTTATTATAACACGATGAATGTGACCTTTGCCGGAATATTGACCGGAACTTGTACTGTTTATTTGGAAGAAAGAGCCGGGAGGTTGACTTCTGTCCCTTTTAAGGATACAATTGCCGATCATTTGGTTTATTACGAAGCATTGGATTCATTGATGTATTTTCGAGAGACACCCGAATATTTCTTAAAAGAATTGACGTTAATGTCGGCTGAAAAAATAGCAGAATATTTTATTCCGACTTGGGAACAGACGGATCGCATTTTACATACAGGCTTGAATGCTCGTATGAAAGATGCCTTGGCTTATTCAAAGAAGGGTCTTTGGAAAGATGCTTTGAAAATTTGGATGACATTGTTTGAATCGGAAAAAAAAGCTAAAAATAAAGCTAAGTTGGCCGGTAATATCGCTGTTGCGTGGGAAATGCAGGACGATTTGTCTTCTGCTATGGAGTGGCTTATCAAAAGTGAAGAGTTATATAAAACTGCTTATAAGGATATTCCGGAGAAGGATGTTGAGTGGCTTCATTTCTATAAGAGTGAACTGGATCGAAGAATAAAAAATGATGAAATTTTAGACCTGCAATATTCCGGAGAATGATTAATTTATTATCTTTGTCCGGCTATTTGAAAACCTGTTTGATGAAGGATGCAAAAGTAACATGGATGTCTGTATTGGAGTCTGCAATTAAAGAGAGTCTGAATAATTTCGAGAAGCAAAAAGACGGAAATTATTTGAGCGATCTTTATTTGAAGTTTGATGACGGTATGTTTTCAATTTATGATGATATGGAAGATGGGTTGCTTACGGTTCATTTGACGGAAGAACAAGGAACGTTTTCGGATTCTTTTGAAAAAAGATTGATTTCATCTTTGAAACACGTTTTGCAACAATTAAATAAGAAAGGCCTTTTTGAGAAAGAATATATATTTAAGCCGTTTGCCGTCAGTTTGGTCAATGATGATTTTATTGTAGAAGAAGAATTGATTTTTATTGATGATGAAACCATGGTATTGGATGAAACGTTTTTTTCAGACATCGATAAGGAATTAAATGATTTTTTGAAAGAGCTTTTAGATAAATAATATCGGCCACTATAGCTCAGTTGGTAGAGCAACGCATTCGTAACGCGTAGGTCACCGGTTCAAGTCCGGTTAGTGGCTCTTGAGTATAAGGCAGTTACAGGATTTGTAATTGTCTTTTTTGTTTTAAATAGTGATGGGTTTGGTGGGGGGTTGGGACTGATGAGTTAAACCAAGAGTTAAACCGAAAATTATGGTTAATGTCTTGTGTTACAAATCAAAAACATTATCAAATGGCGAACATCCGCTTGTAATTCGTATCTGTAAGGATGGAAAGAAGAAATATCAGAGTTTAGGAATATCCGTAAAACCGGAACATTGGGACTTTGAGAAAAATAAACCAAAAAGAAATTGTCCTAATAAAGAAGAGATTCAACAGATTATCTTGGAGAGAACGAAAGAGTATCAGGAACAAGTTCTTGAATACAAAATTTCTAATAAAGAATTTACTGCTACTTCTTTGGTTGATAGTTAATAATCCGGTTAAAGCAAAAACTGTAAAAGAAGTATTTGAGTTGTACATGCATCAATTGAAAGAAGCAAATCGAATACGTTATGCTGAAATGTTTATAACTATACTCAATCCTTTATTAAAATTCAATGGTCATCTGGATATATATTTCTATGAAATAGATACAGCATGGCTGAAACGTTATGAAGCATTTATGTATAGTGAAAACTTAGCCATGAATATATTGGAAGCACGGTTTGTCAGATTAAGAACTATTTTCAATGTTGCGATTGAAGAAAAGATTGTTAAACCTGAATATTATCCTTTCAGAACGTTCAAAGTTTCTCGATTAAAGCAAAAGACTGCAAGACGGTCTATCCTGAAAAACGAGATTATGAAAGTGATTAATTGATGGACAAATTACCGGTAGTTGCCTGAAAGACATAATCATAATTATCTGAGATTTTGATAGGAGCGGAATATTGAATTTTAATCTCTCTATATCCCGAGTGGTTTTCCCTTTTCTTTGACATTCTATATATATTTTCTTTTATCAATTCTTCCGGTTTGGAAGTTGTGATTTGTATGAATATCGTTTGTTAGTTTCTTTCTTTATTGTTTTTAATGCTTTTCTTGGATAGGTTGTGATTTTCGATCTGTTTCGATTTATTGTTTTTATTGTGCTTTTTTTCTCTAATCTTAAGGAGTGATTGTATGCGTAGGAGTATATCCGTGATCATTGTTTTTTTAGTATGATTATTTTTTTTCTTGTGGCTTATATAAGCTAAA